>NZ_JAIWOF010000049.1 GCF_020217025.1 Flavobacterium sp.
AAAATGCCTTCGTTTGACGATTTAGAAAATCCAGATTCAAACGTAGCTACCGAAATTATTTCTTCAGATGGAGTAGTGATTGGTAAATTTTACAAAGAAAACAGAACTCCAGTAAAATATGAAGAACTTCCTCAACATTTAGTGAAGGCTTTAGTAGCAACAGAAGACGAACGTTTTTATGAACATTCAGGAATTGATGCTAAAGGAACTTTACGTGCCGTTGTGCGATTAGGTAGAGATGGTGGTGCGAGTACGCTAACCCAACAGTTAGCTAAAAACTTGTTTCACGGTGAAGGTTCAAAATTTATCTTATTTAGGGTAATTCAAAAAGTAAAAGAATGGATTATTGCCATTCGTTTGGAACGTCAATATACCAAACAAGAAATCATTGCTTTGTACTTGAATCAAGTAGATTTCGTAAATGGTGCGGTTGGAATTCGTTCGGCAGCAAAAATCTACATGAACAAAGAACCAAAAGATCTAACTATTGAAGAATCGGCTTTGTTTGTGGGAATGTTAAAAAATCCGTCACTTTACAATCCAAATCGTAAAAAAAGAGCCAAATTAGTTTTAGACAGAAGAAACACGGTTTTAGGTCAGATGGTTAAAAACGACGTAATTTCTGAAGCTAAAAAAGAAGAACTAAGTAAACTTCCAATCAAATTAGATTTTAGACCTGAAAGTCATTCTGAAGGAAGTGCAACTTACTTTAGAGAATATTTAAGAGATTTCATGAAAAAATGGGTGAAAGAGCATTTAAAACCTGATGGAACCGAATATGATTTGTATCGTGATGGTTTAAAAATCTATACTACCATTGATTCCAAAATGCAGCAATATGCTGAAGAAGCGGTTTACGAACATCTTAAAAATGTTCAAAAAGAGTTTTTCAAAGGAATGAAAGACAAAGAAAATGCTCCTTTTGTTGATATTACTCCAGAACAAACCCAACAAATTATGAACCAAGCCATGAAAAATTCAGAGCGTTGGAGAAAAATGGATTTGAATGGAAAAACTAAAGAAGAAATTATTAAGTCTTTTGATGTACCAGCAAAAATGAAGATTTTTACTTATGATGGAGAAAGAGATACCATCATGACGCCTAGAGATTCAATTATATATTATAAGCATTTTTTACAAACAGGAATGATGGCTATGGAACCTCGTACAGGTCATATTAAAGCTTGGGTAGGTGGTGTTAATTATAAATATTTCCAATACGATCACGTAGGGCAAGGAGCTAGACAAGTAGGTTCAACTTTTAAACCGTTTGTGTACGCAACAGTTATGGAACAATTACAAATGTCCCCATGTGATTCTATTATAGATAGTTATTTCACTATGCCAAAAGGAAAATGGGGAATCGATGCAGATTGGTCACCTAAAAATTCAGACGGAAATTACAGAGGTACTATCACACTTCAAAAAGCACTAGCTAATTCAGTGAATACGGTTTCAGCAAAATTAATTGATAAAGTTGGACCTCAAGCTGTTGCTGATATGGCTAAAGAATTAGGAATTACTTCAAAAATTCCAGTTCAACCGTCCATTGCTTTAGGTGCCGTAGATATTACAGTTGAAGAAATGGTTGGTGCAATGAGTACTTTTGCTAATCAAGGCGTTTACGTAAAGCCTAATTTCATTATAAAAATTGAAGATAAAAATGGTGTTGTAATTGACCAACCGATGCCAGTTACAAAAGATGTAGTGAACAAAGATGTGGCTTATGCTGTTGTAAAATTAATGGAAGGTGTAACACAATCTGGAACTGGATCAAGATTAAAATGGGGCGGTGGTGGTTTCATCCAATACGATTATAGTTTTGGAAATCCAATTGCAGGAAAAACAGGAACTTCTCAAAACAACTCAGATGGTTGGTTTATCGGAATGGTTCCAAATTTAGCAGCTGGAATTTGGGTTGGAAATGAAGATAGAGCAGCACATTTTCGTTCTACACACATGGGACAAGGAGCTACGACTGCATTACCAATTTGGGGTCTTTTCATGAAAAAATGTTATGCAGATAGTGATTTAGATGTATCAAAAGAACCATTTGAACGTCCAGAAGATTTACAAATTAAGGTGGATTGTTGGACACCCAAAAAAGTGGTAGATACGACTGCTGTTCCAACAGACGAACCTAATATGGACGAATTCGGATTATAAACAACAACAAACCAAAATATGATTTCTAGAAAAGTAAATAACGTTCAAGAAGCTTTAGAAGGAATTCAAGACGGACAAACCATCATGTTAGGTGGTTTTGGTCTTTGTGGTATTCCTGAAAATAGTATTGCTGAATTAGTTCGCAAAAATGTAACCAATTTAACTTGTATTTCAAACAATGCAGGCGTGGATGATTTTGGATTGGGATTGCTATTGCAAAAACGTCAAATCAAAAAAATGATTTCTTCTTACGTGGGAGAAAATGCTGAGTTCGAACGTCAAATGCTTTCAGGTGAATTAGAAGTAGAACTAACGCCTCAAGGAACTTTAGCTGAAAAATGTCGTGCTGCACAAGCCGGAATTCCAGCATTCTTTACCCCAGCAGGTTTTGGTACAGAAGTAGCTGAAGGGAAAGAGGTTCGTGAATTCAATGGGAAAATGCACGTTTTAGAATATGCCTACAAAGCCGATTTTTCTATCGTAAAAGCATGGAAAGGTGACGAAGCAGGTAACTTAATTTTCAAAGGAACGGCTCGTAACTTCAATGCACCAATGGCTGGAGCAGCAAAAATCACTATCGCTGAGGTAGAAGAATTAGTGCCAGCAGGAACTTTAAATCCAAACGAAATTCACATTCCAGGAATTATGGTAAATCGTATTTTTCAAGGAGAGAAATTTGAGAAAAGAATTGAGCAAAGAACAGTTCGTCAAAAGTAATCAGTGTTCAGTTTTTAGTGTTCAGTAAAAAGAAATAATTATGTTATCAAAAGAAGATATAGCAAAAAGAATAGCACAAGAAGTGAAAGACGGTTACTATGTAAACTTAGGAATCGGAATCCCAACTTTAGTTGCCAATTATGTTCGTACGGATATTTCAGTTGAATTTCAGTCCGAAAATGGAGTTTTAGGAATGGGTCCATTTCCATTTGAAGGAGAAGAAGATGCCGATATTATCAACGCAGGAAAACAAACGATTACCACTTTACCAGGAGCAAGTTTCTTTGATTCGGCTTTTAGTTTCGGAATGATTCGTGCGCAAAAAGTAGATTTAACCATTTTAGGTGCGATGGAAGTTTCTGAAAATGGAGATATTGCCAACTGGAAAATTCCAGGAAAAATGGTAAAAGGAATGGGTGGCGCCATGGATTTAGTAGCTTCTGCAGAAAATATTATCGTAGCCATGATGCACGTAAATAAAGCTGGAGAATCGAAAATCTTGAAAAAATGTACACTTCCACTAACAGGTGTTGGTTGTGTGAAAAAAGTTGTTACAGAATTAGCGGTTTTAGAAATCACACCAAAAGGTTTTAAATTGTTAGAACGCGCACCAGGTGTTTCAGTAGAAGACATCATAAAAGCAACAGAAGCTAATTTAATCATAGAAGGAGATATTCCGGAAATGAAAATAGATTAATAATGAATTTTTAGTTTACCGCAGATTCGCAGATTACAATTTTTAATATCTGTGGATCTGCGTTTTACTTCTATTTAACCCAATTTAAAAACAAATAACAATCTGCGAATCCGCGGTAATATTTTCAAAAGAATGAGTTTTCCAAAAGTAATTTTAAAATCAGGTAAAGAAAAATCTATTCAACGTCGTCATCCTTGGATTTTCAGCGGTGCGGTTTATGGTGTGAGTCGTGAAATAAACGATGGCGAAATGGTGGATGTAGTCGATTCGAAAAACAATCATTTAGGAACTGGATATTTCAGCGACAAAGGAAGTATTGTAGTTCGAATTTTGACTTTCGGTGATGAAACTTTTTCTGATAACTTTTGGGCAGCCAAACTACAATCGGCTTGGTATTTACGCACCCAAATATTGGATTTTGAAGTTACAAATGCCTTTCGTGTGATTCATGGAGAAGGCGACGGAATTTCGGGATTGATTATTGATTATTACGATAAAAATTGGGTAATTCAAGCGCATTCCACGGGAGTTTTTCTTCAAATGGATAAAATCGCGGAAGCCATAAAATCCAATTTTCCAGACTATTGCGATACTATTTATTGTAAAAGCTCAGGAACTTTACCGAATACAGGAACCGATTATTTCTTATTCGGAAATAAAGTAGAAGCAGTTGCAAAAGAGAATAATATTTTGTTTTCCGTTAATTGGGTAGAAGGACAAAAAACAGGTTTCTTCTTAGACCAACGTGAAAACAGAAAATTATTAGGTGAATTCTCAAATGGGAAAAAAGTATTAAACACGTTTTGTTATACTGGCGGATTTTCAATTTATGCCATGAGCGCTGGAGCAAAATTGGTAACTTCGGTGGATATTTCTCAAAAAGCTGTGGATTTAGCAGCGAGCAATATGGAATTAAATTTTCCAAACGCCAATCATAAAGCTGTAGCTGACGATGTATTCAACTTCATGAAAGAACACACGCAACAATACGATGTTATTGTTTTAGATCCACCCGCTTTCGCGAAAAGCATCAAAAGCAAACACACCGCAACGCAAGCCTACAAACGTTTAAATATTGCCGGATTAAAAGCCTTAGCTCCAAACGGAATTTTATTCACCTTCTCTTGTTCGCAAGTGATTGATGATGTTTTATTCTACAACACCGTTGCAGCGGCAGCCATTGAAACGGGAAGAAATATCAGAGTTTTACACAAATTAGAACAAGGTCCAGATCACCCAACTAACATTTATCACCCAGAAGGACATTATTTAAAAGGATTGGTGTTGTTTGTGGAGTAGATTAGAAAGTGTTCAGTGGTCAGTTTGAAGTGTTCAGTGGTTTGTGCATAGTTTGTCATTTCGTAGGAATCTCAAGTTATTTTGCTCATGACATAAATATTATTCACTTATGAAATCAATTTCAAATTTTTTGAAAGCATCCATTATTATAGTTTTAATTTTAATTATTTCATATAGTTTTCCTTCTATGTTTGCTAAGGGAGGAATGGATAGGGATTTTCATTATTTAAACTTTCTATTTGTAGCAATAGTTGGAATGATATTAATTTATGATTTTTATAAAATCAATTTCTTTAAGAAAGTTTTATTTTTATTTATAGTTTCATTATTTGCATTTATTTCAGGAATATATTTGGTTCAAGAAATATTTGAGAATATTTATGATAATGATTATGAATTATATATTAGATTTAATGACGTTGTTTTTAAAACTAATATTATTTTTTATAGTGTTCTCATCTTTATAGAATTAACATGTTTTGAAATTATTAAGAGATTTTACAAATAAAAAAACTATTTAAAAATCTAAAGGTTATTAATTGTTTTTCTTCATAATTAAACTTCAATCATGTTCAAAAAATCACACATCATAAAAACCACTCTTTCAAAAGAAGAAATCATTACAATTCTTCAAAGTAAAGTTGAAAATTTTCATCGAGATAATTCTAAATTTGATTTTGAGGGACAAATAAATCCAAATGGTGATTTTTGTATTAAACCCACTTTTGATTTTGGTCCAAGGGAACAATTTCGACCTGAAATATTAGGAAAGATTCATGGTTCATCCATAGATTTAGAATTTACAATTAGCACTTTTTTAAAGCGATTGTTTTTACTTATAATTGCTATGGAATTTGTATTTGTAGTTTTTATTTATAATAAATTCGAAGATTTACAAGTTTTGTTGTTTTTTCCTTTTCTGCTTATTTTTTTATCGTTTTAAAATTTACATTTGACAGTAAAGTCAAAATGGCAATAACGTTATTAGAATCTTATTTTAAATAAAAAACCCGCAAGTCTTTCAACTTACAGGTTTCTTTTTTCTTGCTTCTTTTCTCTTTTTTCTAAAACTAAAGATTCATAAAGAAATCATTTCCTTTATCATCTGTAATAATAAACGCAGGGAAATCTTTTACTTCAATTTTTCTTACGGCTTCCATTCCTAATTCTGGGAAATCTACTACTTCAACCGATAAGATGTTTTCTTTTGCTAAAATCGCAGCAGGACCACCAATCGAACCTAAATAGAATCCACCGTGTTTTTTACAAGCGTTCATTACGTCTTTGCTTCGGTTTCCTTTCGCTAACATAATCATGCTTCCGCCAGCGGCTTGGAATTCGTCTACATAAACATCCATTCTTCCTGCAGTGGTTGGTCCAAAACTTCCTGAAGGCATTCCGTCTGGAGTTTTTGCAGGACCAGCGTAATATACTGGATGATTTTTGAAATACTCTGGCATTGGTTTACCAGCGTCTAACAATTCTTTGATTTTGGCATGAGCGATATCACGTGCTACAATCAAAGTTCCATTTAATTTCAAACGTGTTTTGATTGGGTATTTTGATAACTCAGCTAAAATTTCTTTCATTGGTTTGTTTAAATCAACTTCTACCGCAGGCTCTAAATGAGGCGCTGTTTCAGGTAAAAATTGTGCTGGATTGGTTTCCAATTGTTCTAAGAAAATACCCTCTTTCGTAATTTTTCCTTTGATATTTCTATCTGCCGAACAAGAAACTCCCATTCCCACCGGACAAGATGCCGCGTGACGAGGTAAACGAATTACACGAACATCATGTGTTAAATATTTTCCGCCAAATTGTGCTCCAATTTGACTTTCTTGACAAATGATTTGCACTCTTTTTTCCCATTCTAAATCGCGAAACGCTTGGCCTGACATGTTTCCAGAAGTAGGTAAATGGTCATAATATCCAGCCGATGCTTTTTTCACGGCTGCTAAGTTTGCTTCTGCAGAAGTTCCGCCGATAACGATAGCTAAGTGATACGGAGGACAAGCTGCCGTTCCTAAATCCATAATGCGCTCACGAACAAATTCGTCTAACGATTTTTCATTTAACAACGATTTTGTTTTTTGATATAAAAACGTTTTGTTAGCCGAACCACCGCCTTTTGTTAAAAATAAAAACTCATACGAATTCCCTTTTTTAGCATAAATATCAATTTGTGCTGGTAAGTTAGAGCCCGAGTTTTTCTCTTCAAACATCGAAATCGGAACAATTTGCGAGTAACGAAGGTTTTTATTTTGGTAGGTATTGTAAATTCCTTTTGATAACCATTCGCCATCATCAACTCCTGTATATACGTTTTCGCCTTTTTTTGCAACTACAATCGCAGTTCCAGTATCTTGGCAAGAAGGCAATTGACCTTCCACGGCTACAGCAGCATTTTGCAATAAATTATAAGCCACAAAACGGTCGTTGTCTGTTGCTTCTGGGTCTTCGATAATGTTTCTTAATTTTTGTAAATGTGCCGAACGCAACATAAATGAAACGTCGTCCATAGCTTCTTGAGCTAATAGTTCTAATCCTTTTGGGTCAACCACTAAGATTTCTCTATCGCCAAGTTGCTCAACTTTTACGTAATCGGAAGTTAATTTTTTGTAGTGTGTATCGTCTTTTAAAATAGGATACGGGTCTTGATATAAAAAGTCCATTTTGTGTATGTTTTGAAAGGTAAAGTTACGGATTTTTGTTTTTCTAACCTGCAAGGTTTTTAAAATCTTATAAGTTTAGTTCACTATATAAATGATTAATCCGATTAGAGCCAAAAAAGTTATGAAACCAATTCTATTGTTCCAATTCTCTTTTTTAATTTGGTAAATAGGTTTCTTTCCTAAATAGAAAATCCATTTCATTATTATCCCAATCCATTTGAAGCTATCAAAAATGAATTGACCAATAAATTCGACTAAAAATTCAAGTAAGGTATCCATCTTCTAAAAAAACCAACTCGCCACAAAAATCGCTGTAATCACACAGATTAAATCAACTAAAAGCATCATTCCTAGAGTATAACGGGTGTTTTTTACGTTGATACTTCCAAAATAAACAGCAATTACATAGAAAGTCGTTTCGGCACTACATTGGAAAATACAACTTAGTCTTCCCGTTAAGGAATCAGGTCCAAATTGTTTCATTGCATCAATCATAAAACCACGTGAACCACCTGAACTAAATGGACGCAACATTGCAACGGGAAGTGAATCGGTAATTTCTTTAGCAACACCTAAATGTGCAAAAACAAACGAAATTCCGTAGCTGATATTTTCAAACAAACCACTATTTCTGAATAATGAAATTGCTACTAACATTCCCATCACATAAGGGAAAATAGTTACTCCGGTTTTTAATCCGTTATTGGCTCCCGCTACAAAAGTGTCGAAAATCGTTGTTTTTTGTTCCACGAATTTCTTCTCTTGAACGAAAGAAAATATCAAAGTTCCGCCGATAATCAAGATTAATAATAATCCCGAAAGGTTAGAAGTAAAGTAATTTTTTCCAATTAAATCCAAACTGTTTACGTAGAATAATAATCCCACAATCGCTCCGATGACTCCCATTAAAGCCGCTAATAAAGAAGCACTTTTGAAGTTTACTTTTTGTTTGATTCCCACTAGAATAAAAGCGGCAATAGTTCCAACAAAAGAAGTAATAATACAAGGCAACATCACATCGGCTGGATTTGCTGCGTGTTCAGCTGCGCGATAACCAATAATGGATGTTGGGATTAATGTTAAACCAGCAGCATGCAAACACATGAACATGATTTGGGCATCACTGGCTCTATCTTTATCTGGATTTAATTCTTGTAAACTTTGCATCGCTTTTAATCCAAACGGAGTTGCGGCTGAATCTAATCCTAAGAAGTTGGCTGAAAAATTCAACGTCATATAGGAAATCGATTCGTGGTTTTTAGGAATCGAAGGAAAAACTTTAGCAAATAATGGACTTAATTTCTTAGCCAATCTTTCTGAAGCTCCTGAAATAATAAGTAGTTCCATTATTCCACAGAAAAAGGATAAATAAGCAATCAAAGGCAGAATTAAATCAAACAAACTGCTTTTGGTCATAGGAAGTAAACCATCTGCTTTTTGTTTTCCGCTGTAGATTTTTACAGTTTGATTGTTGTAAACATAGGTAGTGTCTGCATCCTTTTCATTTTTATTAATAATGAATGTTTTGTCTTCCGCTTTTTGGACACTATCTTGAACAAATTTCGGTACTTCTTTTAAATATTTTTCACCAATTAAAAGAGGTTCGCCTTGTTTTCCATTCAAAACATAATCAATAGAATAATATTGAGATGAAAACAATCCGAAAACAATAAAAAAGATAGAAGATATAAATATTACTAACCAAAATCTGCTTAAAACCATAAATTGATAATTTTTCGTAAATGTAGTGTATCTTAACTTTTAAAGAAAATTTTATTTTTATTAGATAAAAATCCATAAATGAAATATATTCAAGTTATTACATTTTTGAAAAAAGGATATTTATTTTTAAAACATTTTTTTAAGATTGTGAAAAAATTATATATTTGTTTCGTTAAATAACACTAATTAGCCCCAAAAAATGAAAAAACAACAATTATTCGCATCTTTTCTTGTGTTTTTCTGTTCGTTTTCTTTTTCCCAAACTAAAGAAGATGTTGCTAAAATCACCAAGGATTATGATGTAGAAAAAATCCAACAGAAAATAACCTACTTTCAAAAGTTGGAAGAAACAGAAAGAGCCAAAGCCATAGCAGTTGCTAATAAAAATGGCTGGCCAATTATTATTAAAGGAGAAAATGGTTCATTTCAAGAGTTAATGAAATTAACGCCTGATGGTTTTCCTATTTATTATGCAACAACAAATGTAGCTGCTGCAAGATCAACTAGAGCTAATTTTTTAAATACCGGTGGTGGACTAGGGTTAACCTTAGACGGACAAGGTATGGTGGCTCGTGTATGGGATGGAGGTACAGTGCGTAGATCTCATAGTGGATTTGGAGGAAGAGTAACAACAGTTGACGATGTTTCAGGAACAACATACAGCGATCATGGAACACATGTTACAGGTACAATTATTGCACTACCTTGGAATGCTGGCTCAGCTGGT
>NZ_JAIWOF010000050.1 GCF_020217025.1 Flavobacterium sp.
GTTAAAGGAATGGCAACATTAGCAACTGCAAGAACATTTTATTGGGATAATGATGAGTCAGAAGCATTGTCTGAAGTTTTAGGAGGAATGTTAATTTCTAACCATTCATATGGTGTACCTATCACAAATGGAACAACATCTTTACCTGCATGGTATATAGGAGCTTATACAGATGCTGCACAAGGATGGGATGAAATTGCCTATTTATCTCCATATTATCTGGCTGTTATGTCGGCGGGTAATGATGGAACAAATAATAACAATACAAACCCGATTGCTTCTGGTTATGATAAGTTAACTGGAAATAAGACATCAAAAAACACTTTAATTGTAGCCAATGCAAATGACGCTATTATTAATGCAGATGGATCTTTATCAAGTGTATCGATTAACACATCAAGTAGTCAAGGACCAACTGACGATAGAAGAATTAAACCTGATATTACAGGTAATGGAACGGGATTAACATCAACTATTTCTACTAGCAACACAGCAACAGCTTCTTATACAGGAACGTCAATGGCGAGTCCAAATGTTGCAGGGACGTTATTATTGGTTCAACAACATCATAAAAATGTAACAAATAGTTTTATGAAATCTGCTACATTAAGAGGTTTGGCTTGTCATACAGCTGATGATGCTGGTAATGCTGGTCCTGATGCAAAATTTGGTTGGGGTTTGTTAAATGCCAAAAAAGCAGTTGAAACAATTACAGGTAATGGTATTTCTTCATGGATTTCAGAGGAAACTTTAACACAAGGTCAAACGTATACCATGACAGTTAAGTCTAATGGTGGCGCTTCTAACCCATTAATAGCCTCAATTACTTGGACAGATTTGCCTGGCGTTGCAAATATTGGGAATCAACCTGTTAATGATCCAACACCAGTATTAGTGAATGATTTAGATATCAGAGTTACAAAAGATGGTACAACAACTTTTTATCCATGGAAACTTCAATCAAGTCCTTCTGCTCTTGCAGTTAGAACAGGAGACAATAATGTAGATAATATTGAAATTATTAAAATTGACGCACCAACTGCTGGAGATTATGTAATAACTATTACACATAAAGGCACATTAGTTACAGGTGCACAAAATTATTCATTGATAGTTACTGGGATTGTCTCAAATTTCTCTTTAACGCCAAAATCAGATGATTTAATTGTTTGTTCTAATCAAGATGCTGTTTATACTTTTGATTATAAACAATCAGGTACGTTTACAACTAATTTCTCTGCAACAGGATTGCCTTCTGGAGCGGTTGCAACTTTTAGTCCAACTTCTTTGAGTGCTAATGGTACGGTAATCATGACAATATCTGGTTTGGCAAGTGTACAACCAGGTAGTTATTCTGTTGGAATAATTGGTAATAATGGAACTGAAATAGAAACTAGATTGAAACAATTAAGAGTATATTCGGCTACATTTCAACCAACTGTTTTAACAACGCCAGCAACTAGTGTAACAACACTTCCAACAACTGTAAATTTTGTTTGGAATTCTAATGTTAATGCAGAATTGTATAACTTACAAATATCTACTCAGTCTAATTTTTCAACATTGTTTACTAACGTTACAATTTCACAATCTAATTATCTTGTAACTGGGTTAAGTGAAGAAACAACTTATTATTGGAGGGTTATTCCATCTAATAGATGTGGTGTTGCCGCTTCTTCTGCAGCAGTGGTTAATAATTTCCAAACTGGAAAGTTAACGTGTGGGTATACGTTTACGGGAACAGATTTTTCTAATGCTACTATTGGAACTGCCGCAAATAGTATTGCAACTATTCCAATTGTTGTAACAGGTGGACTTTTAGTTGGAGATTTAAACGTTTCGCTTGATTTAACACATACTTATATACAAGATATGACTTATTACTTGATTGGCCCAGCGTCAATTGGAAGTCCTGTTGTAATGTTATTTAATGAGCCTTGTGGTGATAATGATGGTATAAATTGTGTATTAGATGATTCAGGCGTTCCATTCACTTGTGGAGCAACCACTCCTTCAATTACGGGAACAGTTAAACCTTACGAAAATTTAAGCAACTTTAACAATATGATTGCCGATGGAACATGGACATTAAAAGTAATTGATGCCTATAATGGTGATGGTGGCGTAATAAACGCTGTATCATTATCAATTTGTAATTTAGAACAAGCATTAAATACACCAACGAATGCCTTGGCTGAAATTAAAGTATATCCAAATCCAGCAAAAGGGTTTGTTAATATTGATTTAGCTGCAGACACTTTTGGAGAATCTACTTTTGTAATGTATGATGTACAAGGAAGACAGGTTATTAGTAAAAAATCTTCAAACGCCATTGAAGTATTGAATATTGAAAATCTTTCAGAAGGTATTTATATGTTAACTATTGAAAATGATTTAGGAAAAACTACTAGAAAAGTAGTGGTTAATAAATAATTTATTTAGAGTTATAAAAAAAGGGAGCTTAAATTAGCTCCCTTTTTTATACATGTATAATTTCATCTTCAACTAACAAATCTTCTCGTCTTAATCGTAAAAAAATTTGCGCTACTGCAATTACATCTTTTTCGCAATAAGTAATAATTCGGTCGATGTCGTTTTCTACATAAAAAACGTGTGCGACTTCGCTACCGTCAATGTCATCTTTTGGTGAAGGAATTCCAAGAACTTTAGTTAATAGTTTTAAAGAAGTAAAATGTTTATAGTCTCCAAATTTCCATAATTCTAAAGTATCTAAATGAGGTACTTCCCAAGGTTTTTTACCGAATAAATTCAACTTATTAGGAAGAGCAATTCCATTAATTATCATACGTCGAGCAATAAAAGGAATATCAAATTCTTTTGCATTATGACCACACAAAACATGTTGGGCACCATTAAAATGGGTATTCAATAAATTGGAAAAATCGTTTAAAATTTTCTTTTCATCACCCCAAAAACTAGTAACACGAAAGTTTCGAATATCGGCTTTATTAACAAAGTAACCCACTGAAATGGTAATGATTTTTCCAAATTCAGCCCAAATTCCAGCGCGTTCGTAAAAATCTTCCGCTGAGACTTCATCTTTTCTTTGGTATTGCGTTTTTTGTTCCCAAAGTTGTTGGGTTTCACTATCTAAACCGCGATAATTGTGGTATTCTGGAACCGTTTCAATATCTAAAAACAGGATGTTGTTTAAATTAATTTTTTCAATCATGAGAGTAGTAGTAGTTTAAATTAATGTAATGTGCTATTCTTTTTATCCCTTTGTGCTAACATGTTGTAGGCTTCTTCAACATAAATATATAAATCGTTACTATGTGGGTCTGTTTTAGTTTGAAGTCCTTTCAAATGTCCTAATCTAACAATGATTAAATTATCTTCAGGAATTACGATTACAAATTGTCCTAAATGACCGCGCATGTAAAAAAGTTTCTTTCCTTTAATTTCGTGCATCCACCATCCATAACCATATTCTGGACTTTTTTCGAAACGAGGCGTGATACATTTTTTCACAAAAACACTATCTAATAATTGTTGTCCATTCCACTTTCCATTATTTAGATAAAGTTTTCCAAAACGGGCAAAATCTCTTGCATTACTTGCAATACAACAATAGGCTTTTTCTATTCCGTCTGGTGCTTCGTCTAATTGCCAAAGCGCTTCGTTTTCGGCTCCCATAGGTTGCCAAAAATGTTTTGACACATAATCTGATAAATGTTCTCCAGTAGCTTTTTCAATACACATAGCTAATAGTTGTGTAGCGCCACTTAAATATTTGAAGGATTGTCCTGGTTTTTCTTTAATGTCTAATCCTAGAATCATATCCTTCAAATTGTCATCAAAATAAGCACGAGTTACAATAGAAAACGGACTGTAATATTTCTCATCCCAACTTAATCCAGAAGCCATAGAAGATAAATCGCCGATAGTAACTTCTTTGGCATATTTTCCTTTTAGTTCAGGAAAAAAGTCGGTTACTTTTTGATCTAAGCTTTTCATTTTTCCTTCCATAATAGCTTTTCCCATAGCCATAGTAACAACACTTTTTGCCATGGAAAAAGAGTTGGTTTTAGAATTCTTATCAAATCCATCAAAATAACTTTCGTGCCAAATACTATCGTTTTTAATGATTAAAAAAGCAGTCGTTTGTAATTCTTTATGTGTTTTTTGAAGTGTTTCTGTCGCCGAAATCGTATTGTAATTTTTAGCAATTGCCCAAGGTTGAGCAGTTCCTTTTCTAATTTCTCTGTTTGGAAATTCTTTATAATCTTCTAAAAATGCAGTCGTGTAGCCTTTGAAGTAAATGGTTCTTACTGCTCGTAATAAATAATCTACATTAAAAAGATACATTAAAATGATGATGCTTACTAAAATAATAGCAAACCATTTGAAGAATTTTATAAGAAATTTCATAATCTAATTTTATAAGATTGCGTTATAAAAGTAGCAAAAAGTGATTGGATTTTATAATAATCTAAAATAAACTTTCTTGTTTAATCGGATTTTCATGTTCTAAAAGCCATTTTTTTCGCCACAAACCACCTGCATAACCAGTTAACGAACCATTAGTTCCAATAACGCGATGACAAGGAACCACAATCCAAAGTGGATTTTTCCCATTGGCTGAAGCAACGGCTCGAATTGCTTTTACATCCCCTAATTTTTTTGATAAATCTAAATAAGAACATGTTTTTCCATAGGGAATATTAACTAATTCTTGCCAAACTTTTTTCTGAAAGTCGGTTCCTGAAGGGTTCAGTTTAAAAGTGAATGTAGTTCTTTTTCCAGCAAAATAGTCTTGAAGTTGTAAAACAGCTTCTTTTAATTCTTTTGGGATTTTAGTTGAAATCTCAACATCTTCATTCATAACATGAATTTTTGAAATTCCATTTTCATCTCCTTGAATTTCAGTGAAGCCGAGAGGTGTATTTATAAAGACTGTTTTCATTTAGTAAAAATAAAAAAACCACCTATAAAAGGTGGTTTAATAAGATGTAAAAGCTGAATTAATAATATTATTAAGATTTAATCTCTTCTTTTTTGTCAGTAGCTGGATCTAATACTTTTCCTTTGAAAGATAAAGTTTTAACAGCTTCAACTCCATTTTCAGTTGTTGTGATAGTTACAGATTTTTGAAACATTCCACCATTAGCGGCATTGAAAGTTGCAGCAACCATTCCTTTTTCACCTGGTTTAATTGGAGTTTTTGTATAGTTAGCAGCAGTACAACCACAAGCTGGTCTTACATTTGTGATTAAGATAGTTTCTTTTGTAGTGTTTGTAAAAGAAAATTCATAAGTAACTGGTTTTCCTTTTTCAATATCTCCAAAGTCATGCATTTCTTGATCCCATTTGATTGCTGATTGAACTGGAGCAGTTTTAACTTCTGTAGGTGCTGCTTGCATTGCTTTAGCAGTTTCTACTTTAACGTCTTTTGTTTGTGCAAATGAAGCACTAGCTATTAATAAAGCTACAATTGATAATTTAATTGATTTCATACCTTATAATTTTTTTAGTTATTTTAAATTTGTTGGTACAAAACTAAAAAACTTTTATTTCTGTCTTGTTAATTATATTTTAATGATTGTTAATGACATGTTAACAGACATTTTTAAAACCACTTTTTTTGTAATATCGAACTCAATATGAAATTTAACAGATTTAATACCGTAATCTTTGCTGGGTTTTTAGCAATTGTAGGAGTAATTATCATGCAGTTGTTTTTACTCAATCAGGCCTATATCTTTGAAAAAAAAGATGTAGAAGACAAAATCCATTTTGCCTTGCAAGATGTGGTAAATAAAATTTACAAAGACAATAAAAAAGAACTTCCAATAGGAAATCAAATAAAAAAAGTCTCTGAAAATTATTTCATCGTGAATGTTAATGATGTTTTTGAAAACACCATATTAGAACAATATTTAAAAAATGAGTTCGAAAAAGTAAAACTAGAATTAGATTATGAGTACGCCATTTACGATTGTAGTTCTGATGCTATGGTATATGGAAACTACATTTCTGCAAATGGGGAAGAACCTTCTAAATTTTGTGCCGATTGTTTTTCAAAAAATAGTGATTTAACCTATTATTTTGCTGTACGATTCCCTAATATTAAACAGACGTATTTTAAAAGTCTATCACAATATTGGATTTTTACTGGTGTATTATTCTTGGTTTTAATTATTTATGTGTACTCTGTATTGTTAATGTTAAAACAAAAACGATATACCGATTTGCAGAAGGATTTTATTAATAATATGACGCATGAATTTAAAACCCCTTTAGCTTCCATTCTGATAGCTTCTAATTACGCCAGTACCCAAAAGGAAATTATCGACAATCCACGATTGTCAAAGTACATGCAAATTATTATCAATCAAAGTAATAAATTGAACCAGCACATCGAGAAAATTCTATATGTAGCGAAGACCGAAAGCAAGCAAATTGAAATCGAAAAATCTAAAGTAGATTTGAAGGTGTTGTTAGAATTAGTAAGAGAAAATATTTTCTTAAAACATCAAAAAGAAATTAATATTGACATTCAGTTAGAACAAAATTATATAATTCAAGCCGATGAGTTTCATTTTTATAATTTGATTTATAATATAATGGATAATGCAGTAAAATATTCAGGTCAAAATCCAAAAATCAAAATTCAATCGAAAGAAAATTCAAAAGGATTGATTTTAAAATTTACCGATAATGGTTGTGGAATTCCAGACAGTGATTTGCCATTTGTGTTTGATAAATTCTATAGAGTAGCAAGAGAAGACAATAAAGATATTGAAGGTTTTGGAATTGGACTTTCGTATGTAAAACGCGTTTGCGAATGGCATAAATGGAAAGTCGAAGCCAAAAATAACGAAGAAAAAGGAATCACTATAACCATCCAAATAAACAAAAACGATTATGAGTAAAAAGCGCATTTTGTATGTTGAAGACGACGAAACCTTAGCGTTTTTAACTTCCGATAATTTAGAGCAACATTTTGATGTTACTCATTGTGCCAATGGAAAAGAAGCTTTTCAATTGTTCTGCAAAGAGTCTTTCGATTTGTGTGTTTTAGATATTATGTTGCCCGATATGGATGGATTTGAAATGGCAACTGAAATTAGAAAACGCAATCAAGAAATTCCGATTATTTTCCTTTCAGCAAAAACCATGAAAGAAGACCGAATTAAAGGTTTGAAATTGGGTGCAGACGATTATTTAGTAAAACCGTATTCGATAGAAGAATTAATTTTAAAAATCGAAATTTTCTTAAACCGAAGCCAGAAATCGACCGATAATTCAATACAAAAACAATATACTTTTGGAAGTTTTCAATTTGAACCTGAGAATTATTTATTGAAAAATGAAAGCCAAAATATAACTCTAACGGAGCGAGAAGCCTCACTATTAAAACTGTTTTTAGACAACCCGAATACTGTTCTAAAACGAGAAAAAATCTTAATGGAATTATGGGGAAGTGATGATTATTTCTTGGGCAGAAGTTTAGACGTATTCATTTCGAGATTACGAAAAATCATAAAAGAGGAAACCCACGTGAGAATTGAAAACATTCCGCGTGTGGGCTTTAAATTGGTAGTTGAGTAACGTTTACTCGAAACTCATCATATATACTTCTAAGGCTTTGCGTTCTTCAGCCGTCATGGCTTTTGTAATAGCAAAGTTGGTTTTCATGGTGTCGTATTGCGATGGGTCAACAATAGGTTCGCCTTCTTCGTTAATGAATGCCGCAATGCTAGCTCCTTTTTCTTTATAAATTTTAGCAATTTCTTTTATAGAAGGGCCAATAACTTTTGCATCGGGTTTATGACATGCGGTACACGTTCCTTTTCCTTCGAAAAGTTCTTGCCCTTTTGCTAGTAATGGATCAACTGAAGTTTCAGTTGTTGTTTCTGCATTTTTTTCAACTTCATTTCCGTATTTATCGGTTTCTTTTTTATCACCACAATTTGTTACAGAAATCGCTAATGCAAAAACAACTATTGATTTTAATATCTGTTTCATTTTAAAATTACTTGTTTAATAAAATAGCAGCTTCTTTAGCAAAATAAGTCGAAATCAAACTCGCACCCGCTCTTTTGATACACATTAATTGTTCCATCATAATTTTGTCATGATCTAACCAACCTCTTTCGGAAGCGGCTTTAATCATGGCATACTCGCCCGAAACATGGAAAACCGTTACTGGAACATCCACTGCATTTTTAACTTCACGAACGATATCTAAATAAGCGATTCCAGGTTTTACCATGACCATATCGGCACCTTCTTCTACATCCCAAAGTGCTTCTTTAACAGCTTCGATGCGATTCGCATAATCCATTTGGTAGGTTTTTTTGTCTTTTGGAACTTCTACATCAGCATTTTTTGGAGCCGAATCCAAAGCATCTCTAAACGGACCATAAAAAGCCGAAGCATATTTAGCCGAATAGCTCATAATACCCACATTGTGAAATCCTGCCGCATCTAAACCTTGACGTAAACGCAAAACACGACCATCCATCATGTCACTTGGCGCTACAAAATCGGCACCTGCTTTGGCATGAGAAACGGCCATTTTCACTAAAGCATCATTGGTGGCATCATTTGCTACATCGCCTTTTTCAATAATTCCATCGTGACCATAAATCGAATAGGGATCTAAAGCTACATCGGGCATTACAATCATTTCTGGACAAGCCGCTTTGATAGCACGAATGGCTCTTTGCATCAAACCATTGTCGTTCCAAGCTTCTTTTCCGGTATTGTCTTTTAAATCATCGCTAACTTTTACATAGATGTTTACGGCACGAATTCCTAAAGCGAATAATTCTTTCACTTCTTCTACCGTTAAATCTAAAGTGCGACGGAAAATTCCTGGCATAGAAGGGATTTCCACTTTTGTGTTTTCGCCTTCCATAATAAACATTGGAAACATAAAATCAGCCGGACTCAAGCTGGTTTCGCGAACTAAACTTCTTATAGATTCGTTTACTCTTAAACGACGACCTCTGTGTATTGGAAACATAATTTGTTGTTCAAAAAATTAAAGCGTAAAGTTACTAATTTTTAACCGATTTCTTTCTTTTGGAAATCATGTAAATCTGTAAAAATATTCCTAATTTTGTAACATGAAGAAGCTAATTATTCTTTGCATTTGTTTGCTACTAACCAGTTGTTTTGAAATAACTGAAAAAATCAAGCATAATAATGACCAAAGCGGTGATTATAGTTTGGTAGTGGATTTTTCGAGTTCATGGTTCAAAACAAAATCGGCTATTATGCTTGAAGAAGTGGATGGAGTTAGTATTCCAAATGAAGAAGATATCAAATCAAAGTTAGCACAATTTAGAACAGAAGCTTCAAAAATTAAAGGGGTTTCTAAAATTTCTACTTCGTATGATTTTAATACTTACATTTTCAAAATCAATTTTTCATACAATTCTTTAGAAACCTTGAATGCGGTTTTAAATGTAATGGATAAAAAAAATAATTTGGTTCATTTTAAAAACAATAATGGAAAATTTGAGCGAATTGCTTCCTATCCGTTACCAAAAAATTTAATCAAGAACGAAGATAAAAAAGAAGATTTACTAAAGGCAAATATCATAGCGGTTTATACTTTTGATAAAGATGTGGCAACGGTTCAAAATGCAAACAGTAAACTTTCAAAATCTAAAAAAACAGTGTTTTTAAAACAGAATATATGGAATGTTTTAAACAACAATAAACTGATGAACAATTCCATAAGTTTCAATCCTTAATTCAATTATGAAAAAGATTTTTTATTTCCTATTCTTATTTCCCGTTATCGTATTTGGCCAAAGCAAACAGGAAAACTATGATTATTTTGTGCAATTCAACACATCTCAATTTGCTAAAAAAGTAGATATGGATAGCTTGTTTAATCACAAGGTTTTTAAAAGTGTAAACGAAGCTAATTCCGATTTTAAATTAAACGATTTTATTTCGTTCATCGATAAAACAAAATCGGTTACGATTCATGGAAATTTTACGGATAGTATTGCGTATT
>NZ_JAIWOF010000051.1 GCF_020217025.1 Flavobacterium sp.
ATCAAATGACATTTCCACTAAAAGAGGCTAAAGGTTGGAATACTTTCATCCAAAATAAGGTAAATAAAAACAATTTAAACACTACAGATTCCATTCAAGAAGTCATTAAAAAACACGATAAATTTGCTCTTTATTCGCCTAAAAATGATGATTTTACTATGGCATGGAATGAGAACAACGTTATTATTTATGAGATTATTGAAACCAGAAATAACTTTGCTTACTCTGATTTTTCTGATGCTACGATAGCTGTAGATACTGCCGCAGTGGTTGTAGATGAAGAATATTATGATGATGCTCCAGTTGAGGTTATTGAAGTTGTAGAAGAAGTTCCTGCTAAAGTTATTTTAGATAAAAAAATTAAAGCTGGAGAAGGTGCTCCAATAGAAGAATTAGTTGATAAAAGAGCTGGGGTTGCAGAAGATGTTACTGAAGAGGAAGACATTGAAGAAGCGGATTTTAATGATGAAGAGTATAAAAAATGGATAGCTTCTTTTGAAAAAGAACAAGCACTAGAGCGAATCCAAAAGCATGAAAAACAAGAGGAACAAATTGCACTTTTATTTGAAAATGAATTTGTAACACCTGTATCTTCAAAGATAAATACAAAGGCCGACATTGCTTGTTGGATTAATTATGAAGCTGTTTATGGCAGAATGAGTTCGTTTTATTATTTGTTAGGTTCTATCAATTCAAATAGAGAAGTAAACAATTCTAAGAATGCTATTAAAGGAATGAATGTTGATTTCTATTTTGAGAATAATAAAGCCCGAATGGAGCAAAAAGTAGAATATTCAGAATCTCTTGCCAATGTGATGCAAAAAGTAGTTGCGAGAAAACCGAATAAAAATATTTTTAATTACTTCCCAAAACAAGAGCCTTTAGCGTATTTTTCATATCATTCGAGTACCGAAGAATTGCTTAAAAATTATCCAGAAATCATGGAGCAAATTTTGGGTAATATGCCAATTGACAAAAAAGATACCGAAATAATAACAGATTTAATTTCAACTATTGTTGATGAAGAAGCTACTGCAACGCTTTTTGATGGTGACATTTCAATGTTTTTACATGCTATGGAAACATATGAAAGTACTTTTATGTCGCGAACTTATGATGAAGATTACGAAGAAGTTGAAGAAGAAAAAACCATTACCAAAACTCGACCAATTTTTACTATGATTATGACTTCTACTCATCCAACAATGGGAGATAAGTTATTGAATTTAGGTGTTAGAAAAAATCTTTTACAAAAAGTAGATGACTATTATTTGGTAAATCAATCAGAAGAACTAGGGGATTTCATGATTATCAAGAGAGGAGATGTAATGGTATTTACTAATGGTTTGGATTATTTAAATAATGGATCAAAATCAGATTTCACTAAAAAAGTAAAGAAAGATTTAGCTGCAAATTATTTTTATGGAAATTTTGAAATACAACGTTTCTTCAAATCCTATTTATTAAACCAAGATTTCGGAAATGACACTGCTAAAATGGTACGTTTAGGGAATCAGTTTAAAAACATGGAGTTTAAAGCTTCAAATAAGATAAACAATCGCATTATGAAATTAGAAATGGATATTAATTCTAATTTTTCAAATGAAAACATTGTACTTCAAATGTTAGATTTAATCGATTTCTTAGATTAATTTAATCATATAAATAAAAAACTCCGCTATAAGAATAGCGGAGTTTTTTTATACCCAATCGATTGGTTTTGCTAATATTTTCAATAATTTTTCTTCTTCGCTTCCTGGTTCAGGATGATGGTCGTACACCCATTGCACATGTGGAGGTAAACTCATCAAAATACTTTCGATTCTTCCATTGGTTTTTAGTCCGAAAAGTGTGCCTTTATCGTGAACCAAATTGAATTCTACATAACGGCCACGACGTATTTCTTGCCAAGTTCTTTGAGCATCCGAATAAGGTAAATCTTTTCTTTTTTCTACAATTGGAACATACGCTTGCAAGAAAGAATTCCCAACTTCGGTTACAAAATTGAACCAATCTTCCATTGACATTACTTCAGTTGCTTTTAGATAATCGAAAAACAAACCGCCAATTCCTCTTGCTTCAAATCGGTGTGCGTTCCAAAAGTATTCGTCACATTTCTTTTTATAATTGGGATAGAATTCAGGATTATGTTTGTCGCAAGCATTTTTACAAGTTTGGTGAAAATGTTTTGCATCTTCTTCAAACAAATAATATGGTGTTAAATCTTGTCCGCCACCGAACCATTGGTTGATGATGTTACCGTTTTCATCGTACATTTCAAAATAACGCCAATTCGCATGAACGGTTGGCACCATTGGATTTTTTGGATGAATGACCAAACTCAATCCACAAGCAAAGAAATCCGCTTCTCCTACGCCGAACATTTTTTGCATCGTATCAGGCAATTTACCATGAACGGCTGAAATGTTCACACCGCCTTTTTCAAAAACAGTTCCGTTTTCAATAACACGTGTGCGACCGCCACCACCTTCTGCTCGTTCCCAAACATCTTCACGAAATTTGGTGCTACCATCAATATCCTCTAATCCTTTACAGATTTGATCTTGTAGGTTTTGTATGTAGGTGTAGAATTTATTTTTCATCTTTATTTATTGACCATATTCCTTCACAGCCTCAACAAAAGCTTTAGCGTGATCTACCGGAATGTTTGGTAAAATACCGTGACCTAAGTTTACAATGTATTTGTCTTTTCCGAATTCGTCAATCATTTCGTGAACCATTTTTTTGATGGTTGGGATTGGAGATAACAAACGACTTGGGTCGAAATTCCCTTGTAACGTGATGTCACCACCGGTTAAATAGCGTGCGTTTCTAGGTGAACAAGTCCAATCTACTCCTAAAGCAGATGCTTTTGATTTTGACATTTCGTTTAAAGCGAACCAACATCCTTTTCCAAAAACGATTACTTCTGTTTCTTCGGCTAACGCTTCTACGATTTGGTTGATGTATTGCCATGAAAATTCTTGATAATCTACCGGAGAAAGCATTCCTCCCCATGAATCAAAAATTTGAATCGCATTACAACCTGCTTTTACTTTTTCTTTTAAGTATAAAATCGTAGTATCAGTAATTTTTTGTAATAATAGGTGAGCTGCAACTGGATTTGAAAAACAAAATCCTTTTGCGGTATCAAAACTTTTAGAACCTTTTCCTTCTACAGCATAACAGAAAATCGTCCATGGTGAACCAGCGAAACCAATTAATGGCACTTCGTCGTTCAACATTTCTTTGGTTAGTTTTACTGCATCCATTACGTAACCTAAAGTTTCGTGAATATTTGGCACAAAAACTTGGTTTACTTGCTCAGCAGTACGAATTGGATTTGGAATTATCGGACCTAAATTGTCTTTTAATTCCACGTGAATTCCCATAGCTCTTGGAACTACTAAAATATCTGAGAATAAAATCGCAGCATCCGGTTTTACAATACGAATGGGTTGTACCGTGATTTCAGCAGCTAATTCTGGAGTTTCGCAACGCGTGAAAAAATCATATTTGTCGCGCAAAGCTCTAAATTCTGGTAAATATCTTCCGGCTTGACGCATCATCCAAACAGGTGGACGTTCAACAGTTTCTCCTTTTAATGCTCGTAAAAATAAGTCGTTCTTAATCATTTTTTATACTTTATGCTTTAAGCAATTGGCTATAAGCGTTTATAATATTTTATTACTTCGGTAATTACATTTTTAACGGTGGGTTGCGATGCAATTATTATGTTGTTTGTTTTGTTTTCTAATGCTTTTGCTGTGGTGGTTCCAATGCAAAAACAGGTTTTGTTTTCTAATGAATTCTTTTCTGAAAAGCTGTTGACTCCAGACGGACTATAAAACAAAACACCATCAAATGGTTCTTTGATTTGGTGTCGTTTCAGCTTGGTTTCATATACGACAATTTCGTTATATGCGATTTTATTTTGCTGAAAAAAATCGGGAATTGTATTTCTTCTGATATTTCCGCAAAAGAAAGTAAACGAGTTAGTTTTATATTTTGATTCGATTATTTGGATTAATTCTTCGGCATAATCGGCACTTTCAATAACGGTGAATCCTTTCTTTTCAAGGAAACTTCGGGTTTTACTTCCCACACACAAACACGAAATGGAATGAACGTTTTTTATATCCGATTTTAAAACACTTTTTACCGCTTCTTTACTTGTAAAAACCAAGTAGCCATTGAGTTGAGGTGTTTCAAAATTAATTGATTTAGTTTGAATGAAATCCTTTTCTACAAGTTCAATTTTAGCATCAGAAAGTTTGTTTTTTAATGCTTTTGAAAGTTTTTTTGTAGAGAGAATTCGGGTCATTTTAGCTTCTAATTTGTTGTTCTTCTTGACCTAAACAATAGATTTCAATATCTTTATTGTATCCATAAACTACCAAAATATCATCTTCTAAAACTACTGTTTCTGGCGCAGGACGCCCAATAGATTCTTTAATAATAGATTTTTTTCCGATAAGATTTCGTTTTTCTCTCTTTCGAATAATCGTAATTAGTGTTAAATGATATTTATCTATTGAATCCAATTCGGCTAATGTTTTTCCAAAGAATTCAGGTTTCGCTTTAACTTCAGAAATTGTAAAATTATCATCCAATTGATAGTTTTCTAAAGTTGATTTGAAGTTGATTTGTTTGGTTAATCTGTCTGCCGATTCTTGTTCTGGATGAATAATGCTATGAATTCCCATTGCTTCTAAAACCGTATCGTGAATTGGCGATAAAGCACGACTAATAATTTTTACGTCGCTCAATTTTTTTATTATGGCTGTTGTTATAATAGCCGCACCTTCATTTTCTCCAATAGCAACTACTACTTTGTCGGCATCTTTTAAAGGCAACGCTTCATAGGATAATTCATTAGTAGAGTCCAACGCTATGGCGTGTGAAATTTTATCTTTGATAAGATTAATTTTTTCGATGTTTTTGTCAACACCAATTACTTCGTTTCCTGTTTCAGTAAGACTGATAGCAAGCGACATTCCGAAGTTTCCTAAACCAAATACGATAATTTTCATTTGGACAAGTTTAGTTAATTAATATATTTTCTTTTGGATATTCGTAAAACTGATGATTTAATCTACGCAATAATCCAACCATTAAGTTAAGCATTCCTATACGGCCAATAAACATACATGCAATTAAGACATATTTACTTGGTTCGGTTAATGTTGGTGTGAAATTCAAACTCAACCCCACAGTACTGTATGCTGAAAAACATTCAAAAGCAACTGTTAATAGAGGTGTTCCTTTTGGTTCAAAAATTAGTAAGGCTACAATTGAAATTCCAATAGTTATTAATGAAATACACAAAATGGCAAAGGCTCTCGAAGTTGACTCAGATGAAATTCTTCTGCCAAACAATTGAATTCTACTTTTCCCACTTGCAACAGAAAAAATATTTAAAGTAGCTAATGCAAAGGTACTTGTTTTAATACCTCCCGCAGTAGAAGCAGGAGAACCACCAATCCACATTAAAAAAATGACAAATAATAATGAAGGCACATTCATTTTGGTAAAATCAACGGCATTAAATCCTGCTGTTCTAGGTGTAACCGAATTAAAAGCCGCCGCCGTTATTTTACCAAAAGTGGTTTGATGCTCTGATAAAGTGTTGTTATATTCTGAAATGAACAGAAAAATAAAACCACTAACTAACAATATTAAAGTAGTGTAAATTACAATTTGAGTATTTAAAGTAATAATTCGGACTTTTTTGTGAATAATGGTTTTGTCAAAAAGTTCAACTACATGTGTTTTTATTTTCTGATAAAAGTTGAATACAATGTTGTGACCTAAACCGCCTAATACAATTAATGTCATTATAACCCATTGTAAAAAATAGTTAAAACGAATTCCTTCATCATACAACCCAGCTGATAAAATTGAAAATCCTGCATTACAAAATGCCGAAATGGAATGGAATATTGAAAAGAAAAATTTATTGTTGATAGTATTGTTGTCAATAATAGAAGAATAGACAAAAATGGCACCTATTAGTTCAACTCCTATTGTAAACATTACAACATTTAAAGCAGCTCTAAAAACATCACGTAATCCTTCTTGTGCTATAAAATCTTTTGTGTTTAATCCTTCTTTAAATGAAGAACTTCCTCTGAAAAAGAAAGCGAAAAAAGAAGTAAAAGTTAAAATTCCAATTCCTCCTAATTGTATTAAAACTAAAATTATCGATTGTCCAACAATGGTAAATGAGTTAGAAGTATCTACAACTGTTAATCCTGTAACACAAACAGCACTTGTAGCGGTAAATAACGCATTGGTAAAAGTTATGCCGTTTGTAGTGGCGCTTGGTAGCATTAATAGAAAACCTCCGGTTAAGGCTAAGATCATAAAACTTCCAACAAATACAATAGCTGGATTGAAATAAATATCATAAATGTGACGAACTAGAACTAATAGTCTAAGTAAAAAATAAAAGATAAGTCCGCCTTCAAATATTGGTTTTACTTTTTGAAGAATATAATCAAAAGGAAAATTTAAATTTATGATGGTAACTATTCCAGAAGCAAGTAACATTCCAGTTATTAAAACCATATTTACAAGCGCTACCTTTTTATTGCTTTTGTATTTAAATGTTAAGAATTTAAACGTGTTGAACGCTAGAAGTCCAATCGTAAGAAAAATTAGCCCAATAACATGTGGCGAATTATAGTTTTCTTCGAAATCATATCCAAAGTCAAAAACTATGAAAAGTAGTACGATGATATCAAAAAAGCGATATAAATAATTGAGTAACGATTCTTTCTCCATTTTGGAATAAATTACTTTTTTAAATCCTGGCGAATGCTTTCCATTAAAACATTTCCACCGTCGTTTAAAATTGCTTCGGCGCAATTTTTTCCGAAGTTTTTATAAGAATCAAAAGTACAACTTTTTTTGATTGTGTGTTTTTCTTTTCCGTCTAAAGAGAACAAAACGCCTTCAAAATTTATTTTATCTGAAGTAAATGTTGCTAAAGCTCCAATCGGTGCCGTACAACCACCTTCTAGTGTTTTTAAGAATTCACGTTCAATATGTGTACAAATTTCGGTTTCTGAGTGATTTAATTTGGATAAAGCTTCTTTGCAGAAATCATCGTTTTCCATAGCAACGACAACCATTGCACCTTGTGCTGGTGCAGGAATCATCCAACTTAAATCGATGTAATTTTCTGGTTTTAAATTGATACGTTCTAATCCTGCTGCTGCAAAAATAGCTCCGTTCCAATCGTTATCTTGTAGTTTTTGCATTCGGGTATTTACATTTCCACGTAAATCAACCACATTATGATTCGGATATTTATTTAACCATTGCGCTTGTCTACGCAAACTTCCCGTTGCGATAGTTCCTTCCGAATTTAAAAAATCTAAATTGCCTTTGTGCACTAAAATATCTAACGTATTAGCACGTTCCAAAACTGCTGCTTGTACAATTCCGATAGGTAAAGCTGTTGGTACATCTTTCATAGAGTGAACCGCAATATCTACCTGACCGTTTATCATAGCGATGTCTAAGGTTTTGGTGAAAATTCCAGTAATTCCTAATTCGTAAAGTGGTTTATCAAGAATAATGTCTCCTTGCGATTTTACAGCTACAATTTCTGTTTTGTAACCTAAATCATTTAATTTCTTTTGTACTGTGTGTGCTTGCCAAAGGGCTAATTCGCTATCACGAGTTCCTATTCGGATTATTTTGCTCATTATTTTGAAACCGTTTCTAATTGGAAAATTTTCTCAATCCATTCAATACTTTCGTCCACCATAGTTTCATCATCTTTTAAATGATTAGCAAAATGATTCGTGATTTTCTGAATGATTCTTGCCGTAATCAACTCGGCTTGTTCTTCGTCAAAATTAGCTAATTTTTTACGTTGAAAATTCAATTCTCCTTCTTTAATTGTATTCAGTTTTGCTTTTAAAGCATGTATAGTTGGTGCAAATTTACGCTGTTTGGTCCAAGCTATAAATTCGTCTTTAATTTCTTCAATGATGGCTTCGGCAGCTGGAATGTGTTTTTTTCTGTTTTCCAGAGTTTCATCTGTAATTTGCGAAAGTTCATCCATGTGAACTAAAGTAACACCTTCAATATCTTTTACATTTTCGTTTACATTTTTCGGAATCGATAAATCTAAAATCAATAAAGGTTTTTTCAAATTTAAGATGGCTTTGTCAACTGTTGGGTTTTGAGCTCCAGTTGCTACTACAACTACATCCGCTTTTTGAAGTTCTATTTGTAAATCGGTGTAATCTTTTACGATAACGTCAAGTTTTTTTGCTAATTTCTCAGCCTTTTCTTTAGTTCTATTGATTAATGTGATTTGTTCGTGTTTGGTGTGTTTTACTAAGTTTTCACAAGTATTTCTTCCAATTTTTCCTGTGCCAAAAAGTAAAATATTTTTAGAAGCAATGTCTTCTACATTTTTAAAAATGTATTGTACTGAAGCAAATGACACAGAAGTTGCACCAGATGAAATTTCGGTTTCGTTCTTAATTTTTTTACTTGCTTGAATTACGGCATTTACCAATCTTTCTAAGAATGCATTGGCTAATTCTAGTTCTTTACTTTTTACGAAAGCATTTTTTAACTGGCTGATGATTTCAAAATCACCTAAGATTTGACTGTCTAAACCAGTGCCAACACGAAACATGTGATTAATAGCTTCACTATTTTTGTATACAAAAGCTACTTTTTGAAAATCTTCTACTGTTCCTTGGCTGTTTTCACACAATAGTTTGATTAATTGGAAAGGGTGTTGTGCAAAACCATAGATTTCAGTTCTGTTACAGGTAGAGGTTACAATTAAACTATCAATACCTTCTGCTTTGGCTTGATGTAATAAATTAGTCTTGGATTGTTCGTCCAAACTAAATTTCCCTCTCATTTCAGCATCAGCTTTCTTATAACTCAACCCTACTGCATAGAAAGTCGGATGCTTTGCGAATGTATTGTTTTCCATATGATCTACTCTTTCCTAAAAGTTTAACAAAATTATATTTTCCAATTTTATAAAAACAACGCTTGAAGTACTTTTTATGTCGCTCAAAGATATTTCAAAGACAATTCTATCTTTTTTGCATTATTTCATTAAATTTGTACTATATTCAAGTGTTAACAAGTACTTTATGTAGAATAATTCTAAATAACAAACACTGTATTAACTTGATACATATACGAAAAAATATCGCTATGGGTTCATTAGAAGAAATAAAAATTGAAAATGAGTTTATTTTATTGCGTTTTCAAAATGATAGTAATGAAACAATTAAAATTGAACGACCTGTAAGTCAAGGACTTATACAGTTTCATTTTGGAATTAAAGGAAGAGGAAAATTTATCTTCAATCAAGGAAATTATGCTTTGGATTTGAAAGAAGAGAAATCTCTTTTGTTTTATAATCCGCAAAAGGAATTGCCTATTCATTTGGAATTAGCACCTAATACTTGGGTAATTTCTGTTATTGTCTCTATTAAGAAGTTTCATGGATTATTTTCTTCTGAGGCAGAAAATATTCCTTTTTTAAGTGATGAAAATAAGGATAAAAAATATTATAAAGAAAATGACATAAGTCCTTCTATGTCAATTGTGTTGAGTCAAATATTCCATTATAATTTAAATTCGTTTATTAAAAACTTATATTATAAAGGAAAAGGATATGAACTATTAAGTTTGTATTTCAATCGTTCCGAGGATCCAAATGCGGAACAATGCCCTTTTTTAATTGACGAAGAGAACGTTTTAAAGATTAAAAAGGCAAAAGAAATTATCATTGCTAATATGGCTGAACCTCCTACATTAGAAGTTTTATCTGAACAAGTAGGACTAAGTCTTAAAAAATTAAAAATGGGTTTCAAACAAATTTATGGCGATACGGTTTACGGATTTCTATTTGACTACAAAATGGATTATGCGCGTCAATTGTTAGATAGTGGTTCGTACAATGTAAATGAAGTAGGATTGAAAATTGGTTACAGTACAGGAAGTCATT
>NZ_JAIWOF010000052.1 GCF_020217025.1 Flavobacterium sp.
TTATTGCTGCTTTTAAAAAGAAATTTGGTACGACACCTAAAAAATATTTAATGAATTTGAATGCTAATATTGAATAGTTCAATTATATTGATTTTGTAAATCGTATCATAGATAAAAAACGTATATAAAACTTTCCTTAAAAATAAGATTGATTACTTTTATAAAAAAAAGAAAATGAAAAAAGGAGTACTGTTAATTAATTTAGGTTCACCGGATAGCCCTGAGCCAAAAGATGTTAGAAAATATTTAGATGAATTTTTAATGGACGAACGCGTTATCGATGTCCCTTATTTACTTAGAGCCTTACTAGTAAAAGGAATCATTTTAAATACTCGTCCAAAAAAATCAGCTAAAGCATACAAAAAAATTTGGTGGGAAGAAGGTTCACCATTAATTGTGTTATCAAAACGATTACAAAATAAAGTTCAAGAACAAGTAAGTATTCCGGTTTCTTTAGCCATGCGTTATGGAAATCCAAGTATCGAATTTGGTTTAAAAGAATTACACAATCAAGGGGTTGATGAGGTTTTGTTAATTCCATTGTATCCTCAGTTTGCTATGGCAACAACTGAAACTATTTTAGTATTAGCCGAAGAAATTCGCAAAAAACAATTCCCAAAAATGGAATTCACGGTTCTTCCAGCTTTTTATAACCAACCCGATTATGTTCGTGATTTATCTAACTCCATTAAAACGGCTTTAGATAATTTCAAATCAGATTATTTATTGTTTTCGTATCATGGTGTTCCAGAGCGTCATATTAGAAAATCAGATGTAACAAAATCGCATTGTAAAATAGATGGAAGTTGTTGTAATACACCTTCAAAAGCACATGAATTCTGCTACCGTCATCAATGTTATGAAACTACTAAACAAGTGGCCGAATTTTTAGGTTTAGAAGATGGAAAATACAGCACATCATTTCAATCACGTTTGGGTCGCGATCCTTGGTTGCAACCTTATACAGACGCTACTATTGATGGTTTAGCACAACAAGGAATTAAGAATATAGCAGTGGTAACTCCAGCTTTTGTATCGGATTGTTTAGAAACTTTAGAAGAAATTGGAATGGAAGCAGCACATAGTTTTAAAGAAAACGGAGGTGAAAATTTCTTATCCATTCCATGTTTAAACGATAGTGAAGATTGGGTAAAAACCATGAGCCGTTGGATTGATCAATGGGCTTTTCAAAAATAATATAAATGGAATTATACAATTACATAAAATCGTTGCATTTAATCTTTGTTGTTACTTGGTTTGCTGGGTTGTTTTATATTGTTAGATTATTTGTTTATCACGCAGAGGCTAAACAAAAACCACAACCTGAACAAGACATATTGATTAAACAATATCAATTAATGCAATATCGTTTGTGGTATATTATTACTTGGCCAAGTGCTGTTTTAGCAAGTATTTTTGCTTTTTGGATGTTGTTTTTTACTGAAGTAGGTAAGGTTTGGTTAACCCAACCATGGATGCATGTAAAATTAGCGTTTGTGTTTTTATTGTATTTGTATCATTTAAAATGCCACCAAATATTTAAACAATTAGAAAAAAATGAGGTAAAACACACATCAAGTTTTTTTAGAATTTGGAACGAAGGTGCTACTATTATTCTTTTTGCTGTAGTTTTTTTAGTAATTTTAAAGAATGCAATTAATTGGATTTTTGGAGTTGTTGGTATTCTTACTTTTTCAATTCTATTAATGTTAGGATTTAAATTATACAAGAAAATCCGAGAAAAAAATAACAGCTAAATTTTAGCACAACGAATGGATAGAATATTAAACTTTAAGAACCTTTCCTTGCGTGTAAGAATATTTCTTTCCATGATATTCTTGACGTTAATTGCATCTGTTCTTATTGCTGCAGTTTCTATTTATCAATTTAGAAAAGAAGCACGTGAATACCACCAAGATCGATTAGAAAGAAAAGAAGCTGCTATTGCAGAGCATATTAATTATGTGCTTCAAACCACTACTTATCCACTTACAACAGAAAATATTCCATTAATTTTTAAAGATAAAATTTTTGAATTAGCGGATATTCATAGTATGGAAATTAATTTTTTCGATTTGAAAGGAAAACTGTTAATTTCGTCAAAAGCTATTTTTAAGTTTGATAAAGACAAACCTAAAATCAATCCATCCACATTAAAAATTATTCAATCTTCATTGGATAAACGTTACATAGAATTTTCAAAAATTGACGGTCAATCGTTTCGTTCTTCTTACTCTTATTTAAAGGATACCAAGTTTAAACCCATGGGGATTTTAAATTTACCATATGAAGAAAACACCGAGTTTTACGATAATGAAGTTCAAAATTTCTTAATTCGATTTGGACAGGTGTATATTTTCATGTTTTTAATTTCAATTATTCTTTCCTACTTCTTATCAAGTTACATTACAAAATCGTTGAAGATTATTAGCGATAAAATTGAAGAAACACAATTGAATCAACGCAATGAGAAAATTGTAATTGAAGATGGAAGTAAAGAGATCAACTTGTTGATTAAATCATATAATACTATGGTTGACAAGTTAGAAGAAAGTGCTACGATTTTAGCTCAAAGTGAAAGAGAACAAGCTTGGCGCGAAATGGCAAAACAAGTAGCACATGAAATCAAAAATCCACTAACACCAATGCGATTAACTGTGCAAAGTTTTCAAAGAAAATTTGACCCCAATGATCCAAATATAACCCAAAAATTAGACGATTATACTAAAACTATTTTACAACAAATTGATACGATGACGGCTGTTGCGGGTGCTTTTTCAAATTTTGCAACGATGCCAGCACAACAGAATGAAACGTTAAATGTAGTTCGAATTGTAAAAATGGCGCTAGAAATTTTTAATGAAGATTACATTCAGTTTTCAGCATTGGAAGACGAAATTATTGCCAAATTAGATCGAACACAATTAATTCGTGTGATTACGAATTTGGTAAAAAATGCTATTCAAGCCATACCAGAAGAGCAAGAAAATAAATTGGTTTTTGTTACCGTTTTTAGACAAGATAACGAGGTTAAAATTGCAGTAAAAGACAACGGAAAAGGAATTTCAAAAGAAAATCAGGAACGCGTTTTTGAACCAAAATTCACTACAAAATCAAGCGGAATGGGACTTGGTTTGGCCATTATTAAAAATATTATAGAAAATTATAACGGAACGATTACCTTTGAAACGGAACCTAATGTGGGAACTGAATTTTTGGTTTCTTTCCCAATAAATAAATAATCAAAACAAACAAAAATGGAAAATATTCTTATTGAAAAACAAGATGCTATTGCAATTGTAACGATTAACAGACCAACAAAGTTAAACGCCTTAAATAAGGCAACTATTCAAGAATTACACGATGGATTTAAATCGTTAAACGAAGATAAATCTATAAAAGCAATTATTGTAACGGGTAGTGGAGAAAAAGCTTTTGTAGCAGGAGCCGATATTTCAGAATTTGCCAATTTTTCAGTAGAAGAAGGTGGGAAATTAGCTGCTGAAGGACAAAGATTGTTGTTTGATTTTGTGCAAAATTTAAGCACTCCAGTAATTGCAGCTGTAAACGGTTTTGCTTTAGGAGGTGGACTAGAATTAGCGATGTCATGTCATTTTAGAGTAGCATCAGATAACGCAAAAATGGGATTACCTGAAGTAACGTTAGGAGTTATTCCGGGTTATGGAGGAACACAACGTTTATCTCAATTAGTAGGAAAAGGTCGTGCTATGGAAATGATTATGACTGCTGGCATGATTGATGCAGAAACCGCTAAAAACTACGGCTTAGTGAACCATGTTGTTCCGCAAGCAGAATTGTTAGAATTGGCTACAGGAATTGCAACAAAAATCACAAAAAATTCAAGTGTTGCTATCGCAAAAGCAATTGAAGCTATTAATGCCAATTTTGAAGACGGTACAAACGGTTATGAAGTTGAAATTAAAAACTTTGGTCTTTCTTTCGGAACAGAAGATTTTAAAGAAGGAACAACGGCGTTTTTAGAGAAACGTAAAGCAGAGTTTCCAGGTAAATAAATTAAATTAATAAATATGAAAATTTTTTTAACGGTTTTAATTATAAGCCTTTCGATTACTAATTTTTATGCTCAGGAAATTCCAAATAGTATAATAAAAAGTGAAGTTTTTAAAGATGAATACAAACATTCTTCTATTGTTTTGGTTGAAGATGACGGAAATGACGGTGTTTTTATTGTAAGAAGTTATGCAGGAGGTTTGTTTTCCTCAGGAGCTGGATATTATTTTGAACATTACGATTCAAATTTGAAATTAATTAAAGAATATGAATATGAAATGAAACGCTCTGATATTGAAAAATATGGTTCAATTTTAGGTGTTATCATGAATGGAGATCAAGTTAGTTTAATTGATTTTGTATATAATACAAAGGATAAAGCTTTTGTTTGTTCAGCATTAACTTCAAGCATCAATGAGTTTAAATTTAATAAAAAAGAACTTTTCAGAATCGCTAGTGAAGATGTAATGAAATCGCAATGGTTTGGAGATAATCAATTTGATGGAGATTCAGGAACAAACTTTATAGTTAATGAAGACAAAACAGCATTTGCCATTACCATTGATATTAAAGATAAGAATACAGAAACACACAAAGTATTTTTATTTGACAACAAGTTGAACAAAAATATTGAACACAATTTTAAACGAGATATCAAAGATAAAAAGTTTGTATACGAAAATATCGATGTTTCAAAAGATGGAAAGAATCTATATCTTTTAGGTAAGGTTTTTACAGAAGAGAAAAAGAAGAAAAAAGAAGGTGGAAAATATCAGTATGAGTTAACCAGAATTAGTAATGAAGGTCAAGCAACACAAGTTTTTGACACTGATGAACATTTTTCGGGATCATTAAAAACAATTGTTTTTCAAGATAAATTAACCTGTATTGGTTTTTATTCTGATAGAAAAGATTATCGCTTTAAAGGAATTAGTTATTTTGAACTAGACCCTATCACTTTAGCAATTCGTAAATCGAAATACAATCCATTTACTGAGCAATTTATGATTGACAAATATGGAAAAAATAAAGATAAAGAATTGAAAAATTTATCTTTTAGAGGTATTTTGATAACACAGCAAAATGAAATTGTTTTTAATGCGGAAGAATACTATATGACGTCACATTATCATATGACGCCAAATGGCGGTGGCGGTTATTGGACATATGTATATCATTACGATGATATTGTAAGTGCAAAAATGGCAAATGATGGAAGCATTATTTGGGCTAGAAATATTAATAAGCGTCAATCAACAGGAGGAGATGATTCTTATATTTCGTATACCTCTACTATTAAAGGAAACGATACGTACTTTTTTATCAACACAGGCGAAAAAGTAAAGAAATTAAGTAACGATAGAATTCAATTTGGTCAAACAAGCACTAAAAGATCTAATCTTAATGTAATAAGAATTACTCCAGATGGAAATTTTAGTTTTCAAGAAATTTTAGATGATAAAGCAAATGAAGTACCATTTATGGTTTCGGATGGTGCACTTTCTAAAAATTCTGTTTATTTCATAGGTCGAAAAGGCAAGAAAAAACAACTACTAAAAGTTACTTTATAAAAAAAAGGAGATTGTGAAAACAATCTCCTTTTTTATTCCTGTCCATCCCATTCAGCATAAAATTGACTCAAAAACGTTACCATAAAATCGTGGCGTTTTTGGGCGATTTTTTTACCTGTTTCGGTATTCATTTTATCTTTAAGAAGTAGAAGTTTTTCGTAGAAATGATTCAAAGTTGGCGACTCGCTATTCTTATACTCTTCCTTACTCATATTCAAATTGGGTTGAATATTAGGATTGTACAATGGTCGATTTTTAAAACCTCCATAATTAAAAGTACGAGCAATTCCAATCGCGCCAAGCGCATCCAATCGATCGGCATCTTGAACGATTTCTAATTCTTTTGAGTGAAAATCTTTTTCGAAATTCCCGCCTTTAAACGAAATGTTTTCAATAATCGCAATCACATGTGAAATGATAGCTTCAGAAACATTTTGGGATTCCAAAAAAGTTCTTGCTGTTTTTGGTCCAACGGATTCATCACCACCATGAAATTTAGAATCTGCAATATCGTGTAAAAGTGCACCAAGCTTTACTACGGTTAAATCACATTCTTCGCCTTCGGCAATTAATAAAGCATTTTTATAAACTCGTTCAATGTGAAACCAATCGTGACCGCCCTCAGCATGAGTTAGTTGATTCTTTACAAAAAGTATAGTATTATTGATAATTTGCATGGTTCTAATTTACAAAAAAAAATTCCAAACTCATAATCGAATTTGGAATCTTAAATTTATTTTTTGAACGTTATTTTACTAAGGCAGGTTGTACCCATTTAAAAAGTTGTCCTTCAGCAGGAACTACCAATCGTTCAGAAATTCTTGTCATTCTTTCAGGTAATTTCATTAAATAATCTCTAGCTTTTTCAGCTTCATCGCTAAGATTGGTAATTTTATCGATTTCCCATTTCTCATTCAATTTTTTTAGAATATCTACATAATCCATCGCTGTGTAAACACCTAAACGTTGTGCTGATTCTGAGAATTTTTCAAATGCAGTTCCAATACTTTCTCCTGATTCTCTAATCAAATGCGCTGGCATCGTAATTTTTTTCTTCATCATGTATTGAAACGACAACATCATTTCACTTGGATCTATTTCAAAAATACGTTTCACAAATTCGCTATACGCTAAGTGATGACGCATTTCGTCTCCAGCAATTAAATTACACATTTTATGTAGTTTTTTATCGCCAAATTTTTTAGCCATTTGAGCCACACGATTGTGCGAAACATAAGTTGCTAATTCTTGGAAACTAGTAAAAACAAAGTTTTTATAAGGATCTCTATCGGTTCCTGGGTCAAAACCATCGTTAATTAAATGCTGTGTTGTAATTTCAACTTCACGCATATTTACTCTTCCCGAAAGGTATAAGTATTTGTTTAAAACATCTCCGTGACGGTTTTCTTCACCAGTCCATTGGCGTAACCATTTTGCCCAACCGTTATCACCATTTTCTCCTTTCTGCGAAACACCTTCAACATCCATTAACCAAGTTTCATATGTAGGTAAAGCTTCTTCGGTAATTGTGTCACCAACTAAAACTACCCAAAAATCATAAGGTAAATCTTTTGCGATTTCACGCAGTTCTTTTACTTCTTCTAAGAAATTTTCTTTTGATGAATCAGGTAATAAATCGGTAGGTTGCCAAATTTTTTCGACAGGAATTAAGAATTCTTCCATGAAATGATCCACTTTTTTTTCCAAAAATTGCATCACTTCTAAACGGACATTTTGAATAGACATAGGGGTTAATTTTTTATATATTGTTTTATTACAGTTTCTGTTTTTTCTAAAATCTCTTCGAATGGATGTTCTGAAATTTTTAGAGGTTCATGAATGGTGAATTCTAAACGAGTTCCTAACCCAAGAGGGAAAGTACCAAATTTAGTCATTTTCCACGAATTATTTATGGTTATGGGTAAGAAATAAGCATCGGGTGCAAACTTGTATAGCATTTTTAAGCCATTCACTGCGAATGGTTTAGGTGTTCCCGTTTTGCTGCGAGTTCCTTCTGGGAATATGACAACCGAGTAGTTATTGTTGTTAATTAATTCGGCTACTTTTTTAATTTCGGGTAAGGCTTGTTTTGGATCTTTTCTGTCAATTAATGCTGATCCTCCGTGCTTTAAATTATAGGAAACGCTTGGAATTCCTTTTCCTAATTCGATTTTACTGATAAATTTTGGTTGTACTTTTCGTAAAAACCAAATGATAGTCGTAATATCATGTAAACTTTGGTGATTCGCAACAATAATTAAAGGCTTGTTTTCAGGAACATTTTCCATTCCTTTAATATGATAGGTAGTACCAACAACGTGTGCGGTTCTAACCAAAAACCAGTTCAAATAAGCCACACTTAAACGATGCGCATTGTACCCAAAAACATTGAAACAAATCCATTGAATGGGATGAAAAATCAGTAACCAAAGTAAAAATAGAATGTAGTAAACTATTGATAGTGGGTATGAAAGAATTTTTTCCATATAAAAATCAATTTGAGCAAAAGTAAGCTATAAAATAAAAAACCACCAATGTTTTGGTGGTTTTTATTGTATGCCAGCATAGTATCTTAACAAAATTCGCTGTAAGCGTCTTTTAAATTTTCAGCAATTAATTCTGCAGGACGACCTTCGATATGATGACGTTCTAACATATGAACTAATTCACCATCTTTAAATAAAGCCATACATGGCGAAGATGGTGGAAAAGGGAACATTTCAGTTCTTGCTGCATCTACCGCTTCTTTATCAACTCCAGCAAAAACCGTGATTAAGTTAGCAGGTTTTTTACCGCCTTCTAAACTCATTTTCGCTCCTGGGCGTGCATTTCTAGCAGCGCAACCACAAACTGAATTAATTACCACTAAAGTTGTTCCTTCTGCTTTGATAGCGTTTTTTACGTCATCTGCTGTATATAAATTTTTAAAACCTGCGTCTGTTAATTCAGCACGCATTGGGTTTACCATTTCTTCTGGATACATAATGTATATTGTTATAAGTTAACGAATCGCAAAGTTACAAAGTTTTTCTCTTGATATAGAAAACCAATTCATAAAGATTTGTTATGATTGGATAGTTTGAAGTAATTAAATTATAAAGATTATTTTAAGTTAGGAAATATTTTTTTAAAAGCCCATTCTTCATAACCATATGAAGGCAATCCTATAGTTTTTCTTATTGAATCAATTTTCTTCTCATTTATCAAAGGAACTTCTCCTGTAAATGTTCCATAATACAATTGGTTATTGTCAATGTAAATTCTATCAACGATGCTTCCATACTCAAAAGGAGATAATTTTCCTTCAATAAGGTTATTACTAAGCATTGGTAAATATTTTTTCTTATTTTCTGCCGTTTGATGAAAAAAAACTACCTCAAAACTAACGGGTTCATTTTTTTTATTTAAAATATATCCCGTTACATTATGATTTGGATAACCATATTTAGCAATTATTTCTTCAATTTCTTTTTCGTGTTTTTTTTGTAATTCATCCATTTTATTGTAATCAAGAAAAGGAATTCTTGCCATTTGGTCTTCACCTTCCATTCTAATTATTCTTTTTTTTAACTCAAAATTAAATTTTCTGTTATATTTTTGACCCAACAATTTCATTTCGTCTCTAGAAACTTTTGTTATTTTTGATAATCGATTATAAATCGTATCTGCTTCTGGATGATTTCTTATTATGCTACCATACTTTAATATTCCTTGTCTTATTTTTGAATCTAAATTCTCAGTATTTCCGGTCATTACACAACAAGCAATATAGGTAGAATACTCATTCACATTATCCATGTTTACAGGCTCGTGTTTTTTAAACAAACTATCTAAAATTTCATATGAACGTTGATAGTTTCCAATCAAGAATAGACTATCAGCCTCATATGCTTTTAAATAGTAAGGTATGTAATTTGCATTCTTATCGCCAATTTTGGTGTAGGAACTTTTACAAGAAATAACGATTAAGTAAATTATTGAAATTAGTATTAAGATTTTTTTCATGATTTAAATAGTCTTTTAATCAGCGCTTTCACAAAAATCATTTTCGGACATCTCCAAATCACTTGCAAATCCTCTGAAAACGAAGTTTCTTCATCTAAAAATTTGAAAATCACAGTTGAATTTCCACTTTTAAACATCGATGAAAATATTTTAGAACCCAATTCGTTTTTCGAACTCAAAATATCCAACAACAACGAATCATAAAACCAAAATTTATCTTTTTTATGGAATTTTGTAAAGTTAGATTCTGATTTTAGAAACTGAACCAAAGCTTTCGATTTTTTGGAAGCGTTTTTAAAAGTATAACCCGTACTTGCTTTTGTCCAACCGCCAGCTGAACCTATATTTACAATATTCTTAGTATTGTGTTTCCAAAACGGATAACACGTCAT
>NZ_JAIWOF010000053.1 GCF_020217025.1 Flavobacterium sp.
GGGAATATTTCCTTGTTCTTTTTCGATGATTTCGTACTCGGTTATGCCTAAGTTTTGAATGTATTTCTGAATTTCAGCTTCGTATTCTTCTTTAGAAAGTATGTTTTTTGAAAACAAGGTATATTCTAACAACGCTTCAGTTGAAGAAGTGGGTAAAACATACATAAAACGCGTATTGCCTTTTTGTTCTACTGAAAAATCCATGAAAGTGGCACAATTTGGAGTAAAAACAGCTTCTTTACTTTTGATAAACCAACCAATAAAATGTTGATGGATTAATGGGAATTTGGTTTGCGCTGTAACAACTTCTGGATTATAAATGGAATTAAAAATCTTGTTACAAGTGAAGGTTTCGTTTTTCGTTTTTACAATGCAATGATTGCCTAATTCGGTAAAATCAACTACTTTTTGATTTAGAAAATGAATGTTTTTATGTTCGGAAATCTTTTTGAAAACCAATTCGTAAAAATCTAAACCATTAATTTTTTTGTATTGATAGGGCGTTAGTTCTAAAACCCGATTAAATTTTTCATTAGCAAAAATCGCTTGATTCCATTTTTTTGATACGATGTCTTCAAATAAATTATCTTCATCCCAAAAACACCAAGTTCTATCATTTACTTTTTTAGTATTTTCATCAATCAATAAAATTGATTTATCCTCAAACTTTCCAGATAAAAGCATTTCATAAACGGTCATTAAAGCCGATAATCCTGAACCTGTGAAAATGTAATGATAATGTTGCATTAATAAATCGTATATCGAATTCCTAAAAAACCTCTAATTCCTTGATTGGGTGCATACACATAACTTGGGTCAAAAGTTAAGGCGTATGGATTTGTTGGTGTCGCTAAAACATTTCCGTTGGTGTCATATTCTACACCTTCATCAAAAGGATCATTTGCTCTAGCTATCAAAAATGGAGCACTTTTGTTTGGCGTCCAATTTAATATGTTTTTCACACCGCCATAAAGTTCAAAACTACGAAATTTTTTATAAGTAAACTGAATGTTTTGCAAACTCCAAATAGGAGAATATTCGGGTCTTGGATCTAAATCACTTAATAAGGGCAAACGCATCGGACCATATAAATTTCCAGTATAATCAATAGATAAAAACCATTTTGGAATATCGTAAGTTATTGCCCAATTGGTGCTATATTTTTCCGTTAAAGCAGGTGTTGAACTCACTCCGTTTTGCACGTTTTTGGGTTCCATAATCGTAAAGCCAAGAATTGCTTTCAATCCAAAAGGTGTAACCAAATCGATATTGCCGCTAATTCCTAACGTTTGTGCATATCCGTTTAAGTTGGAATAAATAATTTGGTTCGGATTGGTGTCGTAATCTGGAATAATTTGGTTGTTAAAATACGTGTACCAAGCCGAAGTTTCGAATCCTAAAAAAGTGCCGTTTTCAAATTTGATTTTCTTTAAATAATTGAAATTGATGTTGTAGGATGTTTCAGGTTTTAAATCTTCGGTAATTATTACATCTCTAGATCCTGTTAAAGCAGCGTGCTCTTCGGTAAATAAATTTACGATTCTAAATCCCGTTCCCGCATTAATTCGAAATACATCGTTTTCAGTTGGATTCCATTTGTAGGCAATTCTAGGTGTAAAAATGTTACCGTGATTGTTGTTGTAATCGTATCGAGCACCTAATAAAATATGATGTTTTTCAGCCAATTTTATTTCATCTTGAAGAAAAACGCTATAGATTTTTGTTTGTTCTGCCGATAGAGTTGCAGTTGTATTATCGTCATAATATTGATAACGAAAAGCTGCTCCCAATAACAAATTGTGATTTTCTAGTTTTTTATCCCAAGTATATTGTCCGAAAGCAATTTTTTGATTCGCCAAGTAAATTGTGTTTCCATAGACCGAATTTTGGTCATGTGCGGTCATTGAAAACGACAAATACATGTTTTCTGTAGTTGGTAATTGATATTTACTCAAAAGTTCCACCCGTTTGGTATAAATACTTTCACCATAAACTTCCGAACCACCACGATACGATTTGTTCCATTGCATTTCGCCACCCCAACGGTCTTCATAAAATAATCGTCCAGCGATTGTGAATTCTTTGTTGTTTTTTCGTTCAAAGTTCCATTTGTTGAAGATGGAAATTCGTTCTTGCAAGGTTATATCGGTAAAATTATCGTTGTTGTTGTCAATAGGTTGGTTGTAATTGTAATAGTTGATTCCGACTAAGGTTGTTACCTTTTTTCCAACAGCACTTTTCCAACCTAAATCAACATTGTTTTCTAACCAAGAAGTTGAAAAAATATCAGCTGAAAACAAAGGTGCATTCAAAGGTTTTTTAGTAATGATGTTGATTAAACCACCAACCGCTTCACTTCCATATAAACTTGAAGCTGGACCTTTAACCACTTCAATTCTATCAATCAAAGAATTAGGAATTCCAGATAAACCATAAACGGTTGAAAGCGCACTCACAATTGGCATTCCATCAATCGTAACCATAGTGTATGGACCTTCTAATCCGTTAATATGAATGTCGCCCGTGTTGCAAATATTACAATTGAGTTGTGGTCGAACGCCATTTACGTTTTGTAAAGCTTCAAAAATATTTGATGTTGGGTTTTTCTTTAAAAAGGCTGTCGTATACACTTCGACCGGAACAGGAGTTTCCATTCTTGAAACTGGTTTTAAAGTTCCAGAAATTACCACATCATCTAAAGTGTTTGAATCTTCAATTAGGTTAAAGTTAAGGGTTGTTTCGTTGTTTTCTGTGACCGTTATCTTCTTTTTTTCGGGTTTAAACCCAATGTATGAAGCTGTAATTGTATAAGAACCATTTGGAATATCTTTAAATTCATATAAACCATTTTCATTGGTTTCTACTCCTTTACTAAGTTCTTTTATATAGATAGTAGCATAAGCTAAAACCTCATTATTAGAGGTCACTTTTCCTTTTATGGTGTTTTGTGAAAAGGTAAAAAGTAAAAAAAACAGAGTTGTATAAATAAATATTTTAAACATTATAAAATTAAATTTAGACAAATCTAAAAATAAAACATTTACAAATCTAAAAAACTTTATATATTTGTCAAAATGAATTGTTTATGACCATTTCGGAAGAAAACTATATTAAAGTTATTTATCATTTATCGTTGGTTTCTCCAAAAGGAGTTAATACTAACGCTATAGCAGGAATGCTTGATACCAAAGCATCATCGGTTACCGACATGATGAAAAAACTTTCAGATAAAGATTTGGTGAGTTATCAAAAATACCAAGGCGTTACACTTACTGATAAAGGCTTGCATTCTGCAAAAATGATTGTGAGAAAACACCGTTTGTGGGAAGTTTTTTTGGTGGATAAACTAGGTTTTTCTTGGGATGAAGTACACGAAATTGCAGAAGAATTGGAACACATAAAATCGGAACAATTGATTAATAAATTGGATGCTTTTTTAGGATTTCCAGTTGCTGATCCACATGGAGATCCTATTCCAGATGCGAAAGGTGTGATTAAGAAAATTGAGAAACAATTGTTATCAGAAGTAGAAATTAACGCTTCATTTCATTGTGTTGGCGTAAAAGATTCTTCAACCGATTTTTTAAAATATTTAGATAAGCAAAAAATCGCATTAGGTTCGGTTGTAAAAGTCATCGACAAAGAAGATTTTGATGACACCTTAACCGTAGAAATCGATGGTAAACGCTTAACGATTTCGAATAAAATTGCTAATAATTTATATGTTCAATAATTATGTTTGATTCAATTATCCATTTTTTTGAGAGTATTGACCCAATTTTGGCGGCTTTTTTGGCTACAACATTTACGTGGGGTTTAACGGCATTTGGCGCTTCATTTGTGTTCTTTTTTAAGAATATGAATCGTGTAGTGTTAGATGGAATGCTCGGTTTTACAGGAGGTGTTATGGTGGCGGCAAGTTTTTGGAGTTTATTAGCTCCTGCTATCGAAATGAGTCATGGAGAAGGTTTTATAAAAGTAATTCCAGCAGCTGTTGGATTCGCTTTGGGTGCTTTATTTATTTTCGGATTGGATAAAGTCTTGCCTCACATGCACATTAACTTCAAAGAAACAGAAGGAATTAAATCGCCTTGGCAACGCACAACGCTATTGGTTTTAGCTATTACTTTGCATAATATTCCAGAAGGATTAGCGGTTGGGGTTTTATTTGGTGGAGTGGCAGCGGGAATTCCAGAAGCATCGATTGCTGGAGCGGTTACTTTGGCTATTGGAATTGGAATTCAAAATTTCCCTGAAGGAATTGCGGTTTCTATGCCGTTACGAAGAATGGGAATGAGCAGAAGAAAAAGCTTTATGTACGGACAATCGTCGGCTTTAGTAGAACCTATTTTTGGAGTTTTAGGCGCAGTTGCCGTTACTTTTTTTACTCCAATATTACCTTATGCCTTAGCTTTTGCAGCAGGAGCCATGATTTTTGTGGTGGTGGAAGAAGTAATTCCCGAAACACAGCAAGATAAAAATACCGATATTGCTACGTTAGGTTTTATCGGCGGATTTATAGTAATGATGACTTTGGATGTGGCTTTAGGTTAATGACAAGCACAATCGTCGCCACAAGGTTTTGATTTCTTGTTGCGTTTTTTCCAAAAGAATTTTTTTACTAAAAAGCCTACTGCAATCGCTAGTGAAGCATAGACTAAAATTTGTTGTATATCCATATTTTAAAAATATATTCCAGTTCCTAAAGTTACAAAATTATAATTTGGTGAAGCAATTTTTAAGTGCTCATATCCTAACGAGAAAAAATAATTCTTTTTATGATATTTTCCTCTAAGTTCAAACGAATTTACAGGCAAACCATTTATTCTACTCCACATCATCGCACTATTAAAACTGATGTTTTTTATGGCAAAAATATCGGTGTGTAAACCATAGGAGAAGCCTGCTTTTTGTATATCATTTCCAATATAAGTAGCGCCAAGTGTCCAACCTAAATTGAATTTTTTAAATCGAATTCTATCATAAGCCACGTTAAATTGAAACAATGACAGGTTTGAAAAACGATTTGTAAACATGTTTTTTTCCAACAGTTCTCGGTAATCAGCTTGCACATAAAAATATTGAAAAGGTCTGAATTTTCCTTTTAAATGATTTCCGAATGAATTATTGTTGCTGTACAAAAAATGGTTTTCAACATCAAATCGCATTATATTTCCATATTCAATACTGTCGTTTTCTTTTTGAAAATTTCCTGATTCGCCATCGAAATAAGGATATTTAGAAAGTGAATTATACAAATGATTTTCGCTTCTATAATCGCCAATAGTGGAATAAAAACTCACATATAAAAATCCTTCAACAAATAATCCTGCTAATCCAAAGTCATTTGAAGAAGAACTTCTGGATGAACCAGAACTCGAGGAACTGCTACCTGAACTTGAAGAACGAGAAGAATTTCCAGATTTTAATTCACTTTTAGACTTATCGATTTTCTGAGAAAATGAACTATTTAAAGTTAAAATAGTAATCAGAACAAATAATGTTTTTTTCATCAATTTTGTTTTTTGAAGACAATCAAAAATTATGCCTTTTATTTCAAGAATTGATATGCAATCAGAGAAGTTATGTAAGCAAATCCACTCATGAAAACCAACTGAATTATCGGCCATTTCCACGAATTGGTTTCTTTTTTCACAATCGCTAAAGTAGAAATACACTGCATGGCGAAAGCATAAAATAACAACAATGAAATTCCAGTAGCAAAATTGAATACTTTATTTCCTGTTATGGGATGAACTTCTGCTGCCATTCGGTTTTTAATGGTTGTTTCTTCTTCACTATGACTTCCTACGCTGTAAATGGTGGCTAAAGTTCCAACGAAAACTTCACGAGCAGCAAACGAACTCACTACAGCAACTCCAATTTTCCAATCGTAACCTAAAGGTCGAATGGCTGGTTCGATAGCTTTTCCCATATAACCGATGTAGGAATTCTCTAATTTGAAAGAGTTTACTTGGTCTTCAAATTCTTCGGTGGTAATAGTTTTGTTTTGATTTTGTTGGGTAATAATTTTTTCAGCGTTATTAAAATCATCACTTAAACCATGTGAACCCAAATACCATAAAATTACGGATAAGGCCAAAATGATTTTTCCGGCACCAGTTACAAATGCTTTTGTTTTTTCTAAAACATTGATTCCAACATTTTTAAACATTGGAATTTTATAACTTGGCATTTCCACAACAAAATAGGATTTGCAACTTAATTTCAAATACTTATTAAGCAAGAAAGCCGAAAACACAGCCATTCCAAAACCTAGCAAATACAACGCCATTAAGGTTAAACCTTGTAAACTTAAAAATCCGAAGATTCTTTTTTCAGGAATAATTAAGGAAATTAAAATCGCATAAACTGGTAATCTTGCTGAACAAGTGGTGAATGGCGTGACTAAAATGGTGATTAATCGTTCTTTCCAATTTTCGATATTTCTCGCACTCATAATCGCAGGAATCGCACAAGCTGTTCCTGAAATCAAAGGCACAATACTTTTTCCAGATAAACCAAATTTTCGCATGATTTTATCCATCAAAAATACTACGCGACTCATGTAACCACTTTCTTCTAATACGGAAATGAACAAGAATAAAAAGGCAATTTGCGGAATGAAAATTACAATTCCACCAATTCCGGGAATCAATCCTTCACTGATTAAATTGGTAAATTCTCCTGCTGGAAGATGTTGTTTGGCAAGCGAACTCAAATTAGCAAACGTTTCATCAATGAAATCCATTGGAATGCTACTCCAATCAAATAAAAACTGGAAAATCAACATTAAGATTCCGAAGAAAATCACATAACCAAAAATTTTATGTGTTAGAATTCGGTCGATTTTTGCACGAATATCTGTTGCTTTTGAAACGTCTATTTTTTGACCTAATTTTAGCGTGTCATTGATAAACTGATAACGCTTTATCGTTTCTTTCTGTTGGAGTTTTTTTAAATCGGAATGCGATTTGGTAAACGAACTTTTGATTTCGTTTCGGTCTAAATTCAAGAAATTCACATCTTGCGTAATCACCAACCAAAGTTTGTACAGCAATTGATTTGGAAATGCTCTTCTTAAATTATTGAAATATTCTGGATCAATTGAAGAGGCATTCAAACAAGGTTCGGTAGAAAGAGCATTATAATTCAGAATTAAATCTTTCAAATAATCAATTCCGATTTTTTTACGTGAACTAATTAAAGCAATCTTCGTTTTTAGTTCTTTTTCTAAAACAGGAATATCCAATTCAATTCCTTTCAATTTCATTCGATCCGCCATGTTAATCACTAAAATGGTCGGAATTTCTAAATCTTTAATTTGGGTAAAAAGGAGTAAATTTCGTTTTAAGTTTTCCACTTCGGTCACCACAACGGCAACATCTGGAAAATCTTCGTCGTTTTTGTTGAGTAATAATTCAATCACCACATTTTCATCAATCGAACTGGCATTTAAGCTGTAAGTTCCGGGTAAATCGATGATTTTTGCCTTTATGGTTTCGTTTAATTTACAAACGCCTTGTTTTTTTTCAACGGTGATTCCTGGGTAATTTCCCACTTGTTGATTCAATCCTGTTAATTCATTAAAAACCGATGTTTTGCCCACATTTGGATTTCCAATTAAAGCAACTTTGATAGGATTTTTACTCATGAGAATTACATTTTGGTAACCGTGATTTCCTTAGCCGTTTCTAATCGAATGGCTACATGCGAATCATTTACGTTAAAATACAAAGGATCGCCTAAAGGCGCAATTTGAATTAAAGTAATGGAATTTCCAGGCAAACATCCCATTTCTAAAAGCTTTAGTGGGATTTCATCTAGATTGATGGAGGTTATTTCGGCAACTTCTCCAATTTTAAGTTCAGAAGAACAAATTTCCATTTCCTTATTTAGATTGAATTAAAATACAAAAGTAAAAATTATAATCGGACTAAAACTGATAATTGTCAACTTTAGTAAATTATTTGTAAAAATAAATTTATTGGTTTTCACAAAGCCACAAAATATCTTCTAAAAGTTGTTTCATGTTCTTTGTTTTGGGATCATTCGTGGGTTGGTCTAAATTAGTACCATCGTAAAAACCGCGAATTCTTTTGTTTTTATCTACCAAAATGAAATTTTCGGTATGCACCATGTCATACAATTCTTCTGGCTTGCCTGTTTTTACAGCTAAATAGGATTTTCGGGCTAAATAATAGATGTCTTTTTTATTTCCAGTAACTAAATTCCAACGCGAATCATCAACACCTTTTTCGATGGCATATTTTTTTAAAACTTCAGGGGAGTCGATATCAGGCGTAACAGAGAATGACAATAGTTTTACTTCTGGATTATTCTTCAATTGATTTTGTAACCAAACCATGTTGTCGGTCATTTTAGGGCAAATCGTTGGGCATGTTGTAAAAAAGAAATCGGCTACATAAATAGTGTTTTCGTAGTCTTTTTGTGTAATTACTTTACCATTTTGATTCGTAAAAGCAAAATCCGCAATTTTATGATCGTTGCCAATGTGTTGCACTGTTGAATCTACTAATTCTGGATTAATATCTCTTGGCGAATAAATGGGAAGCATTTTTTCTGGAGATAATAAGTTGTAAATTCCTAAATAAATGATGATAGAAAGTATTCCAAAAATGATAAAAAACTTTTTGTAAGGAGCTAGAAAATCAAGCATATATTTTTTTTGCAAAATTAATCATAAATCAAATGAGTTTTGTTAAAACACCAGTAGACATTTGTTAAAATTATAATATGTTGATTATCTTGGTTATATTTGTGAAATCATACCATAAAACTACTAAAAATATGATTAAAAATTACTTGATTGTTAGTTTATTGTGTTCTTTTTTAGGATTTTCACAATACAATCCTTCTGCTCCATGGATGGCTGACATAAACACAACTAAAAAAGGAGAAGCAACTATTGATGAAATAGTTGAAGCTTTTAACACTTATTGGTCTACCAGAGATAAAAACGCTAAAGGATCAGGTTATAAACCTTTCATGCGTTGGGAATATTATTGGAGAAATTTAACCAATGAAGAAGGTTATATTATTTCATCTGAGCAATTTTGGAATGCATGGAGACAAAAAAATCAAGTTAAGGCTAACAGAAACAGTACGAGCAGAGCGCTGCCTCCAAGTAATTGGCAACCTGTTGGACCATTTACACATACAAATACAGGTTCGTGGTCTTCTGGACAAGGTCGTGTAAATATTGTTCATGTTGACCCATCCAATCCCAATACAATTTATTTAGGTTCGCCTGCAGGTGGAATTTGGAAATCTACTAACAACGGAACTACTTGGACACCTTTAACAGATGAATTGCCTCAAATTGGAGTTTCTGGTATTGCAGTTGATTATTCGAATTCAAATACAATTTATATTGCTACTGGAGATAAAGATGCTGGAGATTCGTATTCTGTAGGGGTTTATAAATCAACAGATGGTGGGCTAACTTGGAATCCTACCGGAACTATGGGAGGTTCAAATCCATCGAGAGCTGGAGATATTGTAATTCATCCAACAAATAATCAAATACTTTGGTGTGCTACCAATAATGGAATATACAAAACTACAAATGCTGGAACTTCATGGACTCAAGTCCAAACGGGTAGTTTTTCTCAAGGAAATATTCGTTTGAAACCAGGAGATCCTTCTACCGTGTACGCAGTAACAAATAATAGATTTTATCGTTCTACAGATACAGGAACCACTTTTAGTCAAGTTTCTACTGGATTACCCGCATCATCTGGAAGATTTGTTATGGATGTTACTCCAGTAAATTCAGACTGTATTTATATCTTAAGTTCAACGACAGGTAATACTTTTCAAGGAATTTATCGCTCTACAAATGGAGGAACTAACTGGACAAAAACTTCTGGGACAACAGATATTTTTGAATCTACCCAGGCATATTATGATTTAGCTTTGGCTGTATCCCCAACAAATGCAGATGAAATTTATACCGGTTGTATGAATGTTTGGAAAT
>NZ_JAIWOF010000054.1 GCF_020217025.1 Flavobacterium sp.
CAACCAATGGAGGAACAACAGTATCCAAATTGAATAGTTGGAGCAACCCAACAGGTCCTTCTTATACCCATGCAGATATTCATTATTTAGGTTTTCATGGAACAAAATTATTTTGTGGAAGTGACGGAGGAATCTATGCATCAGAAAACAATGGAGCAAATTTCACAGACTTAACAGCTGGCGCTCAAATTAGCCAATTTTATAAGATTGCGGTTTCAAAACAATCATCCGCTAATATGGTAGGAGGTTTACAAGATAATGGAGGTCATGCTTACAGCGGTAGTCAGTGGAAAAATTATTATGGAGCTGACGGTATGGATACAGCAATTAATCCGACCAATCAAAATCAATATTATGGGTTCATCCAAAATGGTAATAGTTTATATATTAGCAATTCAGCAGGTAATTCAATTAGTAGTTCAGTCTCTTCTCCAGGAGGAGCAAATGGTAACTGGGTAACTCCTTTGATGGCTAATAATTCAGGTGAATTGTTTTCAGGATTCGCTGGTTTATACAAATTGGTAGGTAGTGCTTGGGTACAACAAAATGTATCGTCTTTAGGAACGGGTAATTTAGAATTAATTCATGTAGACCCTTCTAATGATGATATAATGTATGTATCTAATGGTACAGCATTATATAAAAGTACAAATAGAGGAGTTAATTTTACACAGACGTACACGGCAACATCAACAATTACTGGAATAGAAGTTCATTCAACGGATAGTAATATTGTTTATTTAACAACTCAAAACACATCTAATGGGGTTTTAAAATCAACAAATGGAGGAGTTACTTTTACCGATTTTTCTACAGGACTTCCATCAATTGGTAAAGAATGTATTGTTCATCAAGGAAGAAATACTGATAATCCATTATATTTAGGCACTAGTTTAGGGGTTTATTATCGTGATGATTCTATGTCTTCATGGTCTCCTTTTGATACCAATTTGCCTAACGTATCGGTAAAAGATTTAGAAATTAATTTAGAAGACGCAAAATTAATTGCTGCAACATATGGAAGAGGAGTGTGGCAAACGGATATTCCAGTTCAAGTACCTCCAATTGATTTGAAATTTGTTGGTATTCAAAATCCTGGAATCAATATCAATTGTGGTGGTAGTGTTGCCCCACAAGTTGAAGTAAAAAATAATGGAACAACTTCGATTTCTTCTGTAACAGTTAATTATACAATCGATGGAACGCCTTACAACTATGTTTGGAATAATACTTTAGCTTCTGCAGCTTCTACGGTAATTAATTTACCTTCAGCAACATTAACTAGAGGTACGCATGTTTTAAATGTTACTACAACTACTACTAGTGATGCTTATTCTGACAATAATTCGGGTAGTACTACATTTTATGTTAATGATGGAGGAGTTGTTGGGGTCGTAAATCCATTTACCAATGCTACAGATGCTTTAATTTCATATAATGAAGGAGGTTCAGGATCACAATGGGTTAGAGGAACTAGACTAGGAGGAACAATGACTACATCAGGTAATACCGTTTACACAACAAATTTAATAGGTAATTATCCAGATGCCACTAAATCTTATTTAGTTTCTCAATGTTATAACTTATCCAATGTAATTAATCCGCAAATTAGTTTTGCAATGAAGTTTGATTTAGAGCAAAATTGGGATGTAGTTTATGTTCAATACTCTACTGATTTTGGGGCAAATTGGACAGTTTTAGGAACTATGGGTGCAGGATGGTATAATAGCAATAGAACGCAAGCTACAACAGGAAGTGACTGTTACAACTGTCCTGGAGCACAATGGACGGGAACAAACACTACGTTAACAACGTATACTTATCCATTAAATGCTCTTAATTCTGAAACTAATATTATTTTTAGAATTGTATTCCATTCTGATGAATCGGCAAATCAATTAGGAGTTAACATTGATGATTTTGTGATTAATGGTACACTATCTAATCAAAACTTTGAATTACAAAATATTGTGTTATATCCAAACCCTTCAAAAGGGATATTCAATATTGCATTGGGTACTATTGAACCATCAGCAATTGATGTTTACGATGTAACGGGAAAAATTGTTTGGTCTAAAAAAGATTTTGCAATTTCAAATACGGAAGTTTCATTAGATTTATCAGCCGTTGCACAAGGAATTTATTTTGTAAAAATTTCAGCAGACAATCAATCAACAGTTAAAAGAATTATTAAAGAATAACTATGAACAAACACATTCTAAAAGGAGGTTTAGGGTTCCTTTTTTTATCAGTCGCTTTGTCTTCTTGTAAATCATCACAAGAGGTAGCATCTAAAAAAGAGTCTATTGGAATCAACGTTGGCTATATGGATAAATCCGTAAATCCAGCAGATGATTTCAATCGTTATGTAAACGGAACTTGGTTAGATAAAACCGAAATTCCAGCCGACAGGACGCGTTGGGGAAGTTTTGATGAACTTCGTAAAAACACCGACGACGATGTAATGGCAATTTTGAAAGATGCCATTAAAGACAAAACTATCGATCCAAATTCTGACCAAGCAAAAGCAATTAGCTTATACAAAACGGTTTTAGATACAGTAAGTAGAAACAAAGCCGGAATCGACCCGTTAAAACCTTATTTAGCGAAAATTAATAGCGTTCAAAATGCTGATCAATTAGTAGCTTTATTAGCCGAAATGGAACCCGAAATGGGATTAGGTTTCTTCGGAAGTTATATAGGTGCTGATGCTAAAAACAGTAACAAAAACGTAATCTATGTAGGAACAGGAAGTCTTGGTTTACCTGATAGAGATTATTACGTTTCAGATGCACCAGACAACAAAGAAAAACGTGAAAAATACGTGGCTCACGTAACCAGAATGTTGCAATATTTAGGCGAATCTGAAGCTACAGCTAATGCGAATGCAAAGAAAATTTTAGCCTTAGAAACTAAAATGTCAACCGCAACTTTAGATAGAGTAGAACGAAGAGATAGAAGAAAAACCTATAATCCAATGAGTTTTGCTGATTTACAAAAATTAGCACCAACAGTAAAATGGGATACGTATTTCCAAAGTGTTGGCATTGGAAAAGTAGATTCGTTAGTAGTTTCACAACCAAAATATTTACAAACGGTTGAAACCATTTTAAAAGATAACCAAGTTGAAGATTGGAAAGCCTACATGCGTTGGACAGTTTTAAGAGGTTCGGCAGGTTTATTATCAACTGATATCGAAAATGCGAATTTTGATTTTTACGGAAAAACCTTAACTGGAGCCGTAAAACAACGTCCAGCAGAAGAAAGAGCTTTGGCTACAGTTAACGGAAGATTAGGTGAAGCATTAGGAAAATTGTATGTAGCAAAAAAATTCCCGCCAGAAGCAAAAGCAAAAGCGCAAGATATGATTGCAAACGTAATGCAAGCTTTCAATAACCGAATTGATAATTTACCTTGGATGACAAAAGCGACTAAGGAAAATGCAAAAATCAAGTTGAATAAATTCCGAGTAAAAATTGGATATCCTGATAAATGGAAAGATTATTCAGTTCTTGAAGTAAAATCTCCAGAACAAGGCGGAACGTATTTTGAAAATTCAAAAATGTACGCGAGATGGAGTCACAAGAAAAACATCGAAAAAATGGGGAAACCTGTTGATAAAGAAGAATGGGGAATGTCGCCACAAACAGTTAACGCTTATTTCAGCCCAACAAATAACGAGATTGTATTCCCAGCAGCAATTTTACAACCACCATTTTATGATTATAGAGCAGATGAAGCAGTTAATTATGGAGGAATTGGAGCCGTAATTGGTCACGAAATTTCACACGGATTTGACGATTCAGGTTCAAGATACAATGCCGATGGTAACTTAGTAAACTGGTGGAGCGATGAAGATTTGAAACAATTCACAACGTTAGGAAGCGCTTTAGCAGATCAATATTCAGCTTTAGAACCATTACCTGGAATTTTTGTGGATGGAAAATTCACTTTAGGAGAAAACATTGGAGATTTAGGTGGAGTTAACGCAGCTTACGACGGATTACAAATCTATTTGAAAGCAAACGGAAAACCTGATTTAATCGACGGATTTACAGCAGAACAACGTTTCTTTATTTCTTGGGCAACCATTTGGAGAAGTAAAATGCGTGATGAAGCAATCAAAAATCAAGTAAAAACTGATTCACATTCACCAGGAATGTATCGTGCTTATGTGCCGTTACAAAATGTGGAAGCGTTCTATAAAGCCTTCAATATTTTACCTCACAACGGTATGTATTTGCCTTTTGAAAAACGCGTGAAAATTTGGTAATCAAATTTAAAATAAAATCAAATCCCATCTTTTTAGGTGGGATTTTTTATTTCTTCTTAATCGCTCGATTCACTAAATAAAGTCCAATAATCGTTATCGTTCCACCAATGATAATCGCAGTTGTCAAAGGTTCATTAAATAATAAATAACCAAAAAACAACGCCACCATCGGATTGATGTACGCATACAAACTGCTGATTTCGGTTGGTAAATTTTCTAAGGCATAAATAAACGCTATAAACGTCAACACCGAACCAAAAACTACTAAATAACCAATCGACCACCAGGAAATTGCTGGAATTTCACTCAACGGAACCGAAGTCCCATTAAATCCAATCACGCTCGAAATCACAATACTCGAAATCAACATTTGTAATCCCAAACTAAAATACGGATTGAAATTTGTCTTATTTTCTTTGATATAAATCGAAGATAACGCCCAAGTAAACGTTGCAATTACCGAAAGTAAAATCCCAAATCTAAATTCAGGCTGTAAGAAATCGTTGAGGTAATCGTAGAAAATTACACAAATACCACCAAAAGCGACAATCAAGCCAACAACCGCTTTCCAAGATGTTTTTTGTCCGCGAAATAAACTGATGATGACAATCCAAAGTGGAAAAATTGAACCAATAATGGCACCCAAACCACTCGAAATGTATTTCACGCCCCAAGTACTCAAACCGTTACTCAGCATGAAGTTCAAAACACTCAAAACGAGAATTGTGCGCCATTGGCGTTTGTTTGGCCAAGGATGTTTTTTGATTAAGAAATACAGCAAATATAAAGATCCGCCAAAAAGTTGACGCAGTGCAACCAATTGCATCGGAGGCATGTGTTTTACGCCTTCTTTAGAAGCAATCCAAGTGGTTCCCCAGAAAAAACTAATCCAAATTAATGCTAAAATCGGTAACCCAATTGCATTTTTCTTTTGCTTGATGTAATTATGAAATACGCTAAAATACGCCATTACTAAATTTCTTTTTGGAACGAATATCCCAAAATCGTTTCTATTTTTTTACTAGAAATCATTTTACCTTTCGATTCCGAATTTTCGGCAAAGGTAGGCAATGGCAAATTCAAATTTTCAGCTTTTTTGTGATAATATGCTTTACGTGTTGGATGTTGTGGTGCGACAGCGTTAAAGGTTTGATTCCATTCCCAACTGTCATCTCGAGCGAAGTCGAGAGCTTTTTCTATAACTCCAATGCAATCTTCTCTTTGAATCATATTTACTGGAGCGTCTGGATTTTCAACATTCGCTCTTCCTGCTAAAAATTTCACGGGATGACGATCTTCGCCAAGTAAACCACCAAAACGAATTACCGTAGTTTTAAAATGCGGATTCGATTGTAAAAGGGTTTCAGCAATAACTAATTGTTTGCCACTTTCGGTATCGGGATTTGGTTGTGTTTCTTCCGTAATTTTAACAATTGGAAAACTATCACCATAAACCGAAGTCGAACTCACAAAAATAACTTTCTGAGCACCTGATTTTTCGATAAATGGAATTAGCGTTTTTACTTTATTTACAAATGTCATTTCATTAGAAGTCGAAGTTTCTCTTCTCAATCCAGGCGGAATATCAATCACTAAAACATCGGTTTCTTTCAGAAAATCTTCCATATTTCCAATGATTTGATGTTCCTCCAGTTGAATTTGGAAAGGAGAAATCCCAGCATTTTTGAACACTTCTAATTTACTTTCCGAAGTCGTAGAACCTTTTATTTCGTAACCTTTTACAAGCAATGATTTGGCTAAAGGTAAACCCAGCCAACCGCAACCGAGTATGGCAATCTTTTTTCTTTCTTCTTTCATCTATTTTCTTAACTATCTTTCTTTACCAACATATAAAAATCATCTTCTAACGCACGATAGCCTTGGTCGTACAAAAAGAAATAGGTGTTACCCGTTTTGGTTTGTAACATGCTGGTAAAAAACTCAAAATCGAAACCTTTGCTTAGTAATTTGGTTTTCGTGGTTTTTCCTTTGTCTTCTGGGTTGAGTTCACACAAAATACGGTAATTTTTACGCAATTTGTTATTAATGTTGCGCATCAGATTGTTCTGATCTTTATTCATTTTGTTGTTGTAAGCATTGCGGCAACCATCCGAACAAAACTTTTTGTCTTCGCGACCGATGATTTTATCGCCACATTCTAAACAGGTTTTACTCATACTAGTATTTTTTAAGCGTATCCATTAACCTTTAAATTTTCTAATTCTTCGGTTTCTAAATTATATTCAATATTCCAATAATGACTTCCTCCATCTGAAACCATTATTATTTGTTGCAACCATTTGGTTTCTTTTTCATTCTTTTTCCAAAGCGAATTTATATAAAGAATTTTTTCACCTTTTTCATTTATATAACCAAAGTATTGTCTTTTATATTTTTTTAAATTCTTGTGAATAATAGGAGAACTAGATTGATTCATCAGAGGATTGTTTATGAACTTTAGTTTAGATTTTAATGCATTTTCGGCTTTAATTATTTCTTCTTTTGTCGGAGTAAATCTATTTTGTTGCATTAACTCATTACTCGATTCTGGAAAAATAGCTACTTCAAATTGTCTTGTTTTGAAATGTTCCGCCACATTTTGAGCATGAATAAAACAACTAGATAGAAATAATACGATAATGTATTTCATCTTTACTTCTTAAAATTAAACTTCATTTCTTTACCGCTATCTTCAAAAACCACGTAAATATTGATTTCGTTATCCGAAATTTTTTCAAATGTAAACTTGTCGAAATACACATGTGTTGGAGTAACTTTAACCAATCTAAAATTCTCGCTCACTTCCGCTTTTTCCCAACCTTTCAATTCGCCATCAAAATGTTTGAGTTGTAATAAAAGGGTTTTCTCTTTTTCAATAATATGTCCCAATTCATAGAAAGCAACTTTTCCATCGACTACTAATTTGAAACTAAACATCATCGAATTTCCAATCGGTTCGCTCCACGTTTCTTGGCAAATGCCGCCTAAAGCTTCACCTTTCCAATTGCCAACAATCCATTTTACATCTTGCAAACTAGCTTTTGGCGAACCTTTTTCATCGTTGTAATTCAAGGTGTTTTGTGAGTAGCTGAAAGTGTTTCCTAAAATAAATAGTAGTAAAAAAAGTAAGGATTTCATTTATTTTAATTTTTTTAGTTGGTACAAATCATGTCTTCGATCTTTCATGGTTCTTACGCTTCCGTGTTCGTGTAATTCTTTTAATAAATTGATATCAACGTCTACAATTAGTGTCATTTCAGTATTTGGCGTGGCTTCTGCTTTAATTCCGTTACTTGGAAAAGCAAAATCTGAAGGCGTAAAAACGGCTGCCTGAGCGTACTGAATATCCATATTGTTTACCTTTGGTAAATTCCCAACACAACCTGCGATGGCAACATAACATTCGTTTTCAATGGCACGAGCTTGTGCACAATGTTTCACCCTGGTGTACCCATTTTGAGTATCGGTTAAAAAGGGAACAAATAAAATATTCATGCCTTGATCGGCCATTAAGCGCGAAAGTTCAGGGAATTCGACATCATAACAAATTACAATTCCAATTTTTCCGCAATCGGTGTCAAAAGTTTGAATCGTATCGCCACCGGTGATTCCCCAATGGAAAATTTCGTTAGGCGTGATGTGAATTTTGCGATACATTTCCTGGGTTCCATCTCTTCGGCATAAAAAACCAACGTTATACACGTGTCCATTTTCTAAATAAGGCATACTTCCTGTGATGATATTGATGTTATAGGAGATTGCAAATTCTTGCATTTTCTTTCGAATAGCATCAGTGTGTCTTGCCAATTCTTTAATGGCTTCGGCTTCAGAAAGATGATTGTAATCTGCCATCAAGGGTGCAATGAATAATTCTGGAAACAATGCAAAATCACTTCCGTAACCCGAAACGGTATCAACAAAAAATTCGATTTGTTCAAAAAGTGCCTCTAAATTTCCTAAAGAACGCATTTGCCATTGAATTAATCCCAATCGAACAATGCTTTTTTCGGTATTGATTAACCTTGGATTATCTTCATAGTAGATATTGTTCCACTCTAATAAAACAGCGTATTCTTGAGATTCCGTATCGCCTTCTAAGTAGTTTTTTAGGACACGAACTTCGTGAAAATCATTACTCAATTGAAACGATAAAACCGGGTCATAAATTTCCTTACGTTTTACTTTATGAATGTATTGTTTTGGATTAATTTCGGAAGCATATTTACCATAATTCGGAATTCTTCCTGCAAAAATGATAGATTTTAAGTTCAATTGTTCACACAATTCTTTTCTGGAATCGTATAATCTTCGGCCTAATCGTAAGCCTCTATATTTTGGGTTGATAAAAACGTCTATTCCGTATAAAACTTCTCCTTTAGGATTGTGAGTTGAAAACGTATAATTTCCTGTAATGGTTTTGTAATTTTTGGTTTTAAATGCAAAATCTTCGGTAACCAAAATGGATAATGCTGAACCAACCACAACACCATCGGCAACAATTACCAATTGTCCTTCAGGAAAAAGTTCCAATAATTTTTCAATGTGATCTTCTTTCCAGTATGAATCTACCATTTCTGGATAGGCTTCAATCATGGATTTTTTTAATTCTTTGTAATCCTCAATTTGAAGATTACGTAATTCTACTTTGCTAATTAAATTTGGCATATACTATTGATTTTCAACAAATATAACGAAAATAATTTCCATTTACAAACGCTTACAAATATTTACAACCGAAAGTAAACAGCTAAATACCGAATAACGTTTTTTTCTTGTCCCATCTTTGCACTGTCGAAATGAAACAACGAGTTCAATCGAAAACAAATTTTAATTAACATAAACATTTAAATTTTTACACGCCATGAAAAACAGAGTACAATTAATCGGACATGTAGGTCAAGAACCAGAAATCAAAAACTTAGAATCTGGAAGAGTAGCTAACTTCACAATTGCTACAAATGAAAGTTACACGAACGCTAAAGGTGAAAAAGTAGAACAAACCGAATGGCACCGCGTTTCCGCTTGGGGAAAAACAGTAGACATTATTGAAAAATTATTAACCAAAGGAAGTCACGTTGCCATCGAAGGTAAATTAACCCACAAAAGCTACGACGATAAAGACGGAAACAAACGTTATATCACAGAAGTGGTTGCCAATGAATTGGTTTTATTAAGCAAGTAATCAAGTTCAAGAACAAATTCAAAAATCAAGTTCAACACATAGATTTTTTAAATTATTTCAATTTCTTAAATCTGTGTTCCAAAAAATCAAATAACACAAACATTTAAATTTTATACGCCATGAAAAACTCAGTACAATTAATCGGACACGTTGGTCAAGAACCAGAAATCAAAAACCTTGAAGGAGGAAAAAAATTAGCAAACATCAGCATCGCTACAAACGAGGTGTATTATCGCGAAAACGGTGACAAAGTAGAACAAACGCAATGGCATAGAGTAACCGCTTGGGGTAAAACAGCCGACATTATCGAACGATTTGTAACCAAAGGAAAAGAAATCGGAATTGAAGGTAAGTTAACCCACAGAAGTTACGACGACAAAGACGGAAACAAACGCTATGTTACAGAAGTAATTGCGAATGAAATTTTGTTAATCGGTAAATAAGGATGTTATGCAAGTAAGAGTATTTTCCATCCGTTTGGATAACGCATTTTTGGAGTACGACCAAGAACAATTGAATGCTTTTTTGAATTCGGTTACGTTTAA
>NZ_JAIWOF010000231.1 GCF_020217025.1 Flavobacterium sp.
AAAATCGAGTACGCAATTTGTGGAAAGTGATGATGCGCATTGGTTGGTTATTGTTCATTATGAATCAGAAGAACAAGAAAAACCAGAGCGATTGGAACGCAAATCGTACGAAGATTTAAATCCGAAAGACAAACAAGTTTACGGTTATTTGAATCAGTGGAGAAACGAAAAATCGGAAGCTTTGAAGCTGAAAAAGTATATGATTTGTCACAATTCAGAATTAATCGATTTAGCCATGTACAAGCCAAGTAACTTAGATGAATTACAACAAATCAAAGGTTTCGGGAAACAAAAATCGGAGCGATTCGGAGAAGATATTTTAGCAATTTTAAATGCCGTTTGAGAAAAGACCGCCAGCGAAAGTTGGTGGTTTTTTATTTAAAACAAAATGTCTTTCGCTACTCGATACGTATTCGCGTGTGCTTCAATAATCGTTTTGATTTCAGGAGAATAACCACCACCCATGCTCACTTGAACTGGAATTTGGTAACGCTCACAATTTTGAAAAACAATTTCGTCTCTTTTTTTACAACCATCAACAGAGCAACCTAATTTCCCTAATTTATCAGAAGCCAAAATATCAACTCCGGCCAAATAGAAAATGAAATCGGGTTTTTGTTGTTCTATTAGTTTAGGAATGATTTCGGAAATGGTTTTTAAAAAATCCTCATCAGAAGTATTGTCTTCAAAAGCAATGTCTAAGTCAGAAGTTTCTTTTTTAAACGGATAATTCGATTTTCCATGGGTAGAAAAAGTAAAGACATTATCGTTTTTTTGAAAAATTTCTGCCGTTCCATTCCCTTGATGCACGTCTAAGTCGATGATTAAGATTTTTTTTGCTAGTTTTTTATCTAACAAATATTGAGCAGCAATTGCTTGGTCATTCAATAAACAAAAGGCTTCACCACGATTGGAGTAGGCATGATGGGTTCCACCCGCGATGTTGAACGCAACTTTTGTTTCGAAAGTTTTTTCAGCTCCTAGGACAGTTCCTTGGGCAATTCGCAATTCTCGTTCCACAAGTTCTTTAGAAAGCGGAAAACCAATTTTTCGTGCTGCTTTAGGATCTAAAGTTAAATTCAGCAAATCGGAAACATATTCTTTTGTGTGAATCCTTAAAATAGTTTCAATTGGGATAATTTCAGGTTCAAAGAAATCGGTTTTTAAAGCAATACCTTCGTGTAGTAATTGTTGTGGTAATAATTCGTATTTCAACATCGGGAAACGATGTCCTTCAGGTAACGGATGTTTAAAAATAGAGTGAAACGCAATCGGAAACATCTAAGAGTTCATTAATTTTTGCAATTCATCTACAAATAAACCCATGTGGTAACCATCAACTAGGCCATGATGTGCTAAAACGGTCATTGCCATGGTTTTTTTACCATTTTCGGTCATTAACTTTCCATAGGAAACTTTTGGACAACTATCTTTTAAAGAGTATTTTCTGGAGTGTGTTAATCCCGTGAAATTAATCCAAGGAACAGCAGAAAAATGAATGATATTTTCAGGGAATTCTCTAGTGAAAAGTCCTGGTGTAATTTGAATTCTTTCAATTTCAGTTTGTACGATTTTGGCAAATTCGTGAATGTCAGAATGAAACTTCATAAACGAAAAACCAAACGTTTTGTCTTCTCGCATTATGGTAGAAGAAGCATCAATTTCGTCATAAAGTATTACTTCGTTTTCTTCAATTCGGTATCTGAAATTTTCTACTTGGTTAACGGCAGCAATCGTTTTGTGTAAATAGTAAACAAAAAACGGAATCTGCATCACTTTTGCTTTTTCATATGCAATAGTCATATCGATTGACGTGGTAATACCAAAGAAAGGCTCTTCGAAAGTATTGAAAAATTCAAAATGTTCTTTTCGATTCCAAGAAGATATGTCTATTTTTTGTTTCATTTTAATAAAGCTAAGATTTCGGTAATATTTGCAAATGATTTGAAATTTTGGTGCTTGATTTCGAAATCAATTTTTTCGTATTCCCAAGTGGTGTGATACGGAATGTGTATCGCATGTCCGCCAATATTTAAAACTGGTAAAACATCCGATTTTAACGAGTTTCCAATCATTAGAAAATCTTCGGCTTTGCAATCCAAACGACCTAACATTTTTTCGTAATCTAATTCGGCTTTGTCGCTCATTACTTCAATGTGATGAAAGAAAGCGCCAATTCCAGAATCGTGTAATTTTCTATGTTGGTCTTTTAAATCGCCTTTTGTGGCAACAACCAATTTATATTTCCCTTTCAATTGTTCCAAAACGGATTCAACGTTGGGTAACAATTCGACTGGTTTTTGAAGTAAATCTTTTCCAATGGCTAAAATTTGCTCAATTCCTTTTCCCGAAATTTGATGATTTGTCAATTGCAAAGCAGTTTCAATCATCGACAAGGTGAACGCTTTAATACCGAAACCATACAAAGGCAAATTTTTCACCTGATGATTCAAAATCAATCCCAAAATTTCTTGACTCGAAGCATAATCTTGAAACAACACACAAAAGCGTTCTTGCGCCTCATCGAAATACGGTTCGTTGTGCCATAAAGTGTCGTCTGCATCGAAAGCGATTATTTTTGGAGTCATTTTTTTTGTTTTAAGAAATCATCGCGCCATTAATCACGCCTTCCGCATCTGGGTTTACAAAAACCAATTTACCTTCTGCGTTGTTCGTTAACAACAACATGCCTTCACTTTCAACACCACGTAAAGCTCTTGGTGCTAAGTTGACTAAAACGGTTACGCGTTTTCCAATTACTTCTTCTGGTGTAAAATGCTCAGCAATTCCTGAAACGATGGTTCTTACATCAATTCCAGTATCTACTTTTAACACTAAAAGTTTATTGGCCTTTGGCATTTTTTCAGCTTCGATGATGGTTCCAATTCGTAAATCTACTTTGGCAAAATCTTCGAAAGTGATGATTTCTTTTTGCGGTTCCGCTTTTGCATTTTCCACTTTATTGGCAGTTTTAGTTGCTTCTAATTTGTCTAATTGCTTTTGGATTTCAACATCTTCAATTTGGGCAAACAAGATTTCGGCTTGACCAATTTGATGACCTGCTGGTATCAAGTCTGTTTTAGTCGTTACATCGTTCCAACCTAACGCATCGATTTTTAAAATATTCGATAATTTTTTAGCTGTGAAAGGTAAAAATGGTTCCGATAAAACTGCCAAAGCTGAAGCAATTTGCAATGCTATATACATTTGAGTTTGTACTCTTGCCGGATTTTCTTTTACCATTTTCCATGGTTCTTCGTCCGCTAAATATTTGTTTCCTAAACGAGCTACATTCATCAATTCGCCTAACGCTTCTCTAAATCTATAACGTTCAATCGAACTTGAAATTACGGCTGGATACGCTTTTAATTCGGCTAACGTTTGCTCATCAACTTCTGAAAATTCGTTTGGAGCTGGAACAATTCCGTTGTAATATTTGTTGGTTAGCACCACGACACGATTGATGAAATTTCCAAAAATCGCCGCTAGTTCGTTATTATTTCTTGCTTGAAAATCTTTCCAAGTAAAGTCATTGTCTTTAGTTTCTGGTGCATTTGCTGTTAATGCATATCGCAACGAATCTTGTTTTTCTGGAAAATCTTGTAAATATTCATGCAACCAAACCGCCCAATTTTTAGAAGTCGATAATTTGTTTCCTTCTAAATTCAAAAATTCATTTGCTGGAACATTATCAGGTAAAATATAACTTCCTTCTGCTTTTAACATCGCTGGAAAAATAATACAATGGAACACGATATTATCTTTTCCAATGAAGTGAACCAATTTTGTATCGGCATCTTTCCAATACGGTTCCCAATCTTTTCCTTCGCGAGCCGCCCATTCTTTTGTTGAAGAAATGTAGCCAATTGGCGCATCAAACCAAACATATAATTTTTTTCCTTCCGCACCTTCTACTGGAACATCGATTCCCCAATCTAAATCACGTGTTACGGCTCTTGGCTCTAAACCTCCATCAACCCACGATTTTACTTGTCCGTAAACATTTGGTTTCCAATCGTTTTTATGACCTTCTAAAATCCATTCTCTTAAGAACGATTCGTAACGATTTAAAGGTAAAAACCAATGTTTCGTTGATTTTAAAATTGGAGTTTCTCCAGTTATGGTTGATTTTGGATTAATTAAATCCGTAGCATTTAAAGTCGAACCACATTTTTCGCATTGATCGCCGTATGCTTCAGGATTGTCACATTTTGGACAAGTTCCGGTTACGAAACGATCGGCTAAAAATTGGTCAGCTTTTGCATCGTATAATTGTTCGGTAGTTTCTTCGATGAAATCACCGTTATCGTATAATTTTTTGAAAAATTCCGAAGCCGTTTTATGATGAATCTCGGCAGAAGTTCTAGAATAATTATCAAAAGAAATTCCAAAATCTAAAAACGATTTACGAATGATTCCGTCATATTTATCAATTACTTGTTGTGGTGTAATGCCTTCTTTTTTAGCTTTCATTGAAATTGCTACGCCGTGCTCGTCGCTTCCACAAATGAAAGCCACATCTTTTCCTTGCAAACGTAAATATCTCGCATAAATATCAGAAGGAACATAAACACCTGCTAAATGTCCAATGTGAATAGGTCCATTTGTATAAGGTAAAGCCGCAGTAATCGTATATCTTTTCGGATTTTCTAACATAATTTATTTTATTTTAACGCAAAGACGCTAAGTTTTTCGCAAAGCTTTGCAAAGAATTTTAAGTTTTAAAAGTGCAAATGTCGTGAAAATTATAATTTATTCACAACTCGTCTGATACCTTCTTTTAAAAGAACGGAATTAAAGTTTAAAAGTAAGCCTAATTTGAAGTTACCAAGCCTTAAATAAGTTAGAGTTTGAGCAAAATGAAGTTCGGAAAGTTCTTCAACACTTTTTAATTCTAAAACGAGTTTATCCTCTACAAGTAAATCAATTCTGTAACCGCAATCTAGTTTTACTTCTTCGAAAATCAATGGAATTGATTTTTCTTTTTCAACTTTAAATCCTGCTTGTACAAGTTTATAATAAAGACATTCTTTATATGTATTTTCAAGTAAGCCAGGTCCTAATGCATTATGAACTTCAATGGCAATTCCAATAACTCTATTTGAGATTTCATTTTCTGTCATTTTTCCTTTTTTAACTTTGCGAAAAACTTCTAAACTTTGCGTTAAATTTTGAACAAACTAAGTGTTAATTTAAGAGAGCAAAGATTATTTTAGTAAAAACTGAAACAAAAATAATCGATTAGTGACGAAATCCCGAATTTTAATTGGATTTTGTTTACTTTTGAGTTAATAAAATCTGACGATGTATAGATTTATTTTGATACTTATTTTAATTTCAAACTTTTCTCATTCGCAAAAGAAAATGAAAATTCCACCTTATCTTAAAAAAGGCGACACAGTTGCTATTGTTTGTACGGCTCGTAAATTTTTTCCAGAAGATGCAAAACCCGCTATTGAATTATTAGCATCTTGGGGATTGAAAGCAAAATTAGGTCGAACCATAGGTTTGGACAGTTGCCAACTTGGTGGAACTGATGCTGAACGAACAGCTGATTTTCAAGAAATGATGGATGACGACAACATCAAAGCCATTTGGTGTGCTCGTGGTGGTTATGGAACGGTTCGAATTATAGATTCGTTAGATTTTACTAAATTCAAAAAGCATCCAAAATGGATTATGGGTTTTTCCGATGTTACCGTTTTACATAGTCAATTGAATGTAGAAAGAGTAGCGACTTTGCATTCGATTATGCCATTTACGGTTCCAAAAGCACCTGAAGAAGTTAAAGAGACGTTGCGAAAAGCCCTTTTTGGCGAATCGATTTCCTACACAATTCCATCAAAATCATATGATGTAAAAGGAAAAGCTTCGGGTGAATTAGTAGGAGGAAATATATCGATTTTATATAGTTTATTGGGTTCAAAGTCATCGATTGATACCAAAGGGAAAATTCTTTTTATTGAAGATTTGGATGAATATTTGTATCATATCGACAGAATGATATACAATCTAAAACGTAATGGTTATTTTGAAAATGTAAAAGGAATTATTGTGGGAAGTATGGCTGATATGCACGATAATGATATTCCTTTTGGACAAAATGATGTCCAAATTATTACCGCAATTGCTAAAGAATATAACATTCCAATTGCTTTTGAATTTCCAGCGGGACATCAAAAAGACAACCGAACATTGATTCTAGGAAAACAAGTTGATTTTGAAGTGAATGACAAAGAAGTAAAACTTCAATTTCATTAAAATTGACACATTTAAAAATGGCAGAACATAACGATTTAGGAAAATTTGGAGAAGAATTAGCGGTTGATTTCTTAGAAAAAAACGGCTACGAAATCTTGGAAACGAATTGGGTTTTTGATAAAGCCGAAATCGATATTATTGCCCAAAAAAATGGAATACTAGCTGTTGTAGAAGTAAAAACGCGTTCGAGTATTGAATTTGGTTTGCCGCAAGATTTTGTAAAACCTAAGAAAATTCAATTATTGGTAAAAGCTATAAATGAGTATGTTACTCAAAACGATTTAGATGTTGAAGTTCGATTTGATATCGTGGCTATTCATAAAGAAAACTCTGATTTTGTTATAGAACACATTGAAGAAGCGTTTTATTATTTTTAATGTTAAATTTATAACAATTTGTTTTTTGTTTTTATCTTTGCGCCAAACAAACAACTAAAAGCATGAAAACAATATCCTCAGTAGTAGAGCAATACATTAAATCGAAGCCTTTTTTACTAAGTTCACTTTCGCAAGGAATTATTAATTTAACTTCTTTAGCAAGAATAATGATGCCCGAATTAGAAGCACATTTAGGAAAAGATGTTAAACAAGGTGCTGTTGTAATGTCATTAAAAAGACTTTCTGAAGAGTTGGATTTCAAAATCAACTATAAAATTTCAAAGGTTTTAAAAAATATTGGTGAAATCACGGTTCGTTCTTCGCTTAGCGATTTTACATTCATAAGTTCGGATACACTTTTAGATAACCAAGCAAAGTTGATTTCGGAAATTAACAAGCAACAAGATATTTTTTATACTTCTTCTCGCGGTGTTAATGAAACCAATATTGTAACAAGCACATCAATTGAACCAATGGTGGAGGCTATTTTTAAAAACGAGAAATTAACGCATAAAATCGAAAATTTATCTTCTATAACAGTAAAATTGCCTCAGGAAAACATTTCGACTCCAGGTGTTTACTATTATATTTTTCAAAGATTGGCTTGGGAAGGAATTATCATTCACGAAGTAATTTCAACTACAAATGAATTTACCATTATTGTTAGTGACGACCAAATTGATGTAGCATTTAAGGTAATAAAAGACCTTAAAAATGTGTTCGATTAATAAAAAGTCTCCTATTTTTTTTCACATCAAAAAAAGAAACGTATTTTTACCACTCTATACATACTAAAAAGTGATTTTAGTAGTTAAAGTACAAAAACGTTTTTACATTGAAAAGCACTATAATTAAATACTCTCTTGTCGTAGGTTTTTTGTTTTTTTTAATAGCTTGTTCTGTTAAAAAAGATAAGTTTGTTAATCGTAATTTTCATGCTGTTACTACAAAATATAATGTTTTGTACAATGGTAATATTGCTTTAGAAAAAGGACTTGAAGAGCTTAAGCAAACCTATAAAGATAACTTTTGGGAAGTGCTTCCTGTTGAACGAACATCTGATGCTGAAGAAGCTATTTTGCCAGGACAAACAAAGAATAAAAATTTTGAGCGTGCTGAAGAAAAAGCGGTAAAGGCTATTCAAAAACACTCTATGAATATCGCCGGAACTGAAAAAAATCCGCAAATGGATGAAGCTTATCTTTTGTTGGCTAAATCGCGTTATTATGAAAATCGTTTTATACCCTCTTTAGAGTCACTAAATTACATTCTGTATAAATATCCACTTAGTGATCGAATTTACCATGCTAAAGTATGGCGTGAAAAAGTAAATATTCGATTAGATAACGAAGATGTGGCGATCAAAAATTTAAAACGACTTTTAAAAGACTCAAAAATTCAAGGTCAGGATTTAGCTGATGCAAATGCAATGTTAGCACAAGCTTACATGAATATTCAAGTTAAAGACACGGCTATTGCAGCCTTAAAAGTGGCTAAAGAAGCAACAAATAACAACGAAGAAAAAGCAAGATATACCTTTATTTTAGGGCAACTTTACGAGCAAATGCAATATAATGATAGTGCATATGCTGCTTTTGAAGAAGTGATTCAAATGAATCGAAAAGCACCACGTCGTTATGCAATTCAGGCTCATGCCAAACAAGCCCAACAATTTGATTATACTAAAGGAGATACGTTAGCATTTTTAGAAAAATTCAATAAGTTAATTGAAGATAGAGAAAACCGTCCTTATTTGGATGTTTTGAATCATCAAGTTGGGGTTTTTTATGATAAAAACACTAAGAATAAATCGGCCAAAAAGTATTATAATAAATCGATAAAATCAGTTTCTAATGATAAATATTTAGTAGCGTCTAATTATAGAAATTTAGGTGAGATTTACTTTAGAGAAGCAGATTACAAATCGGCAGGAAAATATTATGATAGTACACTTGTAAACTTGAATGAGCGTACAAGAGAATACAGAAAGATAAAAAAGAAACGAGATAATTTAGAAGATGTAATCAAATACGAAACAATAGCCCAAATAAATGACAGTATTTTACATGTTGTTGCCATGCCTGATTCTGAAAGAAAAGCATATTATGAGGATTACATCGTAAAATTAAAAGCAGAAGAAGATAGAAAGGCTAAAATAGCAGCTGAAAAAGCTCAAAAAGAAGCTAATTTACAAGCTAATACTAACAATTCTAATGATTTAGGATCGATAAATTTAAACACAAAAAGCAAGGATATTCAAGTACAAAGTTCAAATAATACTGCTTTTTTGCCACCAGGTGGTATGGGAGTTGACAATTCAAGTTTTTACTTTTATAATCCTGTAGCGGTAGAGTTTGGCAAGAAAGATTTCCAAAACAGATGGGGAAAAAGAGCATTAAAAGATAATTGGAGATTGTCATCTGAAAAAGTTGAAGACAACATTATTGATGAAGATTTAAATAATAATGTAGCCGATAAAGATTCGTTAGTAATAGAAGAGAAACCGGAATTTACTTTAGATTTCTATTTAAAACAAATTCCAACAGACTCAAAACTTTTAGATAGTTTAGCAAAAGATAGAAATTTAGCTTACTATCAATTGGGATTGATTTATAAGGAAAAATTCAAAGAATACGAATTAGCGGCTTCTCGTTTAGAGCAATTATTAAAAAATAAACCAGAAGAACGTTTGGTGCTTCCGGCAATGTATAATTTGTACAAAATTTATCAGCAAATTTCGCCTTCTAAAGCGACAGATATTAAGCAACAAATCTTGGCTCAATATCCAGATAGCCGTTATGCGCAAATTTTGAACAATCCAGAAGTTGAGGTTACCGATAATGACAATCCGGAATTGGTTTTTAATGCTTTGTACAAGAAGTTTGAAAACAATCAATTAAGAGAGGTTTATGTGGAAGTGGATGAAGCTACTTTTAAGTTTGCCGGAGAGGAATCGCTGCCAAAATTTGAAATGCTAAAAGCAAAAATAACAGGACGATTAAAAGGTGTAGAAGAGTATAAGAAAGCATTAAACTTCGTTGCTTTAACGTATCCAAATACAGAAGAAGGAAAACAAGCTGAAAAAATGGTGCAAATGGAAGTGTCATTAATTGAAGCACTTGATTTTGGATTAGCTCAGCCAACAAGCTATAAAATTATCTTCCCTAAAACTTATCCTTACGGAAAAGAAGTTAAAAATCTATCCGATAAAATAGCGAAGTACATTAAAGATACCAATGCAGTGGCATTAAAATCATCTGAAGATATTTACACCTTAACCGATAATTTTATTGTAATTCATGGTTTTGACAATAAAGATGCTGCGATATCTGTATTATCGGTATTACAGTTGCATAAAAATT
>NZ_JAIWOF010000232.1 GCF_020217025.1 Flavobacterium sp.
ACAAACTAACCGACAAAGTTTATATCATTTCAACTGAGGATTACAAGATTGTACAAATGAAGAAGAAGTTGGAACAATGGATTTTGTTAAATAAATAAGAACCCAAATCCCTATTAATATGTTTGAAAAAGTTAAGAATCAAGATCATTTATTAGGCAAAACAAATAGAATTGTAGACGGAACTATTATTACAGGTGACATCACTACTTTAGCAGACTTTCGTTTAGATGGAAAACTGAAGGGAAATTTCACTTCAGAAGGAAAAATTGTAATTGGTCCTACAGGAGAAGTTATCGGTGATATCATTTGTAAAAGTATCGATATCGAAGGTGTTTTTTCTGGAAAACTTCAGGCCGAAGGTATGTTAAATGTAAAATCAAAAGCACATATAACAGGAGAAGTAATCGTAGGCAAATTAGCCGTTGAACCTGGTGCTCGATTTGAAGCCAGTTGCGAAATGCGAACTCAAAACAAATAATGGATTCAAATAAGAAAAAACAATCCAATAAGTGGTTAGCGCTAATTAACATCCCATTTCAAATGGGATTGATTATTTTTGGCTTCTCGTATCTAGGTGGTTGGCTAGATGAAAAATATCCAAATACTGGAGGTTATTTTCTAAAAGGAATTACACTACTTGGAGTTTTTGTTGCGCTTTATAATGTAATCAAACAAGTAAATCAATTAAATAATAATAAGTAAAGATGTTAAAAAAATTACCTGTAACTGTTCAAGTTTTATTAATTTCAAGTGTTTTTTTTCTAATTCATTTTGGAATAGTTACATTTTTAAATAAGATTGACACAACACCTTTTTTAATGTCATATGCTTTACAAATTATAATGACATTGGTTATTTTGTTAGCAATGATTAAAATTTATGATACAGCTAAAGAACAATTAGGTTTTGCTTTTTTAGGGTTGTCTACCTTAAAAGTAGGAATTAGTTATTTTTTTGCTACCGAATATTTATTTCAAAATAAGGCAATGCTTGAAACTAATAAATTTAATTTTTTCATCACTTTTCTGTTTTTTTTAAGTCTAGATGTCTATTTTACAATAAGATTGCTAAACAAAAAGTAATTTGTGGCAAAAAAATCATTAAATATTCAAAAAAAAATATTTTTGAAACTTGGAATATTAATTAAAGTTGTACTTTTGCAAAAATTTTTAAGACCAAAATTTTAGAATATAATCAATATGGTGATTTCAAGAAAACCACTTCATGTAATAGCAGCAATCGCAATCGCGATATTGCCTTTATTTAGTTTTGCTAATGTTTCTAATGATACAGTAAAAAAAGAAGCTCATGAAGTTCATGTTGCAGCTGATGCTAATCACGGAGAAACTGCTGAACCTCAGGACAAGAAAGCTAAAGTAGATGCGTACATTCAACATCACTTACAAGATTCTCACGATTTTACTTTTTTCTCAGATGAAAAAGAAGGTAAACATTATGGGTTTTCATTACCAGTTATTTTAATTGATAATGGTTTAAAAGTATTTTCATCTTCAAAATTTCACCACGGAGAAACTGTAGCTGAAGTTGATGGGAATTTCTACAAATTATACCACGGAAAAATTTATAAAACAGATGCTGCTGGAACTATTAACTACGACGAGCACCATCATCCAACAAATGCAAAACCATTAGATTTTTCAATTACGAAAAATGTGTTTTCAATGTTGTTTACATCTGCGTTGTTATTGTTCATGTTTGTTGGTTTAGCTAAATCATATAAAAAAGGACCAATCCCAACAGGATTTGGTAGAGTGTTAGAGCCACTTATTTTATTCATCAGAGACGAAATTGCTATTCCTAATATTGGAGAGAAAAAATACAGAAAATTCATGGGTTATTTATTAACTGTGTTTTTCTTAATTTGGTTGTTGAATTTACTTGGAATGACTCCACTAGGAATCAATGTTACGGGTAATATTGCAGTAACTATTTGTTTGGCGTTATTCACATACTTTATCACACAATTTAGTGCTAATAAAGATTATTGGATGCACATTTTCTGGATGCCAGGTGTTCCGGTTCCAATGAAGATTATCTTAATGCCAATTGAAATTTTAGGAACATTAACAAAACCATTCGCATTATTAATTCGTTTGTTTGCAAACATTACAGCAGGTCACGTTGTAATCATGAGTTTAATTGCAATGATTTTTGTTGGAAAAAATTTAGCAGCTGACTTACCTATATCATTAGGATTAACATTGTTTATTTCAATTATCGAAGTTTTAGTAGCATTCCTACAAGCTTTCATTTTTACAATGTTATCATCATTATTTATTGGTATGGCAGTTCAAGATCATCATCACGATGATCATCATTAAAATTTGAGTATTGTTTAATTTTATAAATCAATTATTATGTACAATTTAATTGGAGCTGGTTTAGTAGTAATCGGTGCAGGTTTAGGTTTAGGAAAAATTGGTGGTTCTGCAATGGACGCTATCGCGCGTCAGCCAGAAGCTGCTGGTAAAATTCAAACAGCGATGATTATTATCGCTGCTTTATTAGAAGGTTTAGCATTCGCTGCTTTAATCTTAGGAAAATAATAAAGAAAGAAAAAACAGTATCTGTAACGGTTGGTTACAGGTACTGCTTTTAAAAAGAAAGTACTATTTAAACATATATTTTTCAAAACATGGAGAAATTAATTAACGATTTTTCATTCGGACTATTTTTCTGGCAAGCAATTATCTTATTAATATTAATTGTATTAATGGTTAAATTTGCTTGGAAACCTATCATGAATTCAATTGTAGCTCGTGAGGAAGGAATTTCTAACGCTTTATTAGCAGCTGAAAATGCTAAAAAAGACATGCAGAACTTAAAGTCTGATAATGAAAAATTATTAGCTGAAGCTAGAGCTGAAAGAGACTTGATGATTAAAGAAGCAAGAGAAATCAAAGAAAAAATGATTGCTGATGCTAAATCTGAAGCACAAGTTCAAGGAGCAGCAATGATTGAATCTGCGAAAGCAACAATCGAAAGTGAAAAAAATGCAGCTATGGCAGAATTGAAAAATCAAGTTTCTTCTTTGTCATTAGAAATCGCTGAGACATTATTAAAAGGAGAATTATCTAACAAAGAAGCTCAAACTAAATTAGTTGAGAAAATGTTAGGTGACGCTAAATTAAACTAATATCATGGCAGGAACTAGAGCAGCAATTCGATACGCTAAAGCCATTTTGGACATTGCCCAAGTAAATAACAGCACACAAGCTGTAAATTCAGACATGACTGCTATTGCTAACGCAATTAAAGAAAGTGCTGAGTTAAAAGACTTTTTGCAAAGCCCAGTTGTTAAAGGTGAAATTAAATTTTCGTCTTTAAACGAAATTTTTACTTCTGCTCAAAAAGAGACAAAAGGATTATTTCAATTGCTTTTAGCTAACAAAAGATTTGAATTATTAAATGATGTTGCTTTACAGTTCAATGCTTTATATGATGAACTTAACGGAATTGAAGTAGCTAAAGTTACAACTGCTATTCCAATGACGCCTGAGTTAGAAGCTAAAGTATTGGCAAAAATTGCATCGTTTTCAAATAAAAATATTACTATTCAAAATATTGTAGATCCATCAATTATTGGAGGATTTATTTTAAGAATGGGAGACAAACAATACAATGCATCTGTATCAAGCAGATTGCAAAATTTAAAAAGAGAGTTTAGTAATTAATATACCATTAAAGATATATCAAAATGGCGGAAATTAAACCTGCTGAAATTTCAGCAATATTAAAACAACAATTATCAGGTTTTGAATCTGGTGCATCGTTAGAAGAAGTTGGAACAGTACTTCAAGTTGGGGACGGTATCGCTCGTGTTTACGGATTATCAAACGCTCAATACGGAGAGTTAGTTCAATTCGAAAACGGATTAGAAGCTATCGTATTGAACTTAGAAGAAGACAATGTTGGGGTGGTACTTTTAGGACCATCTACAGGAATCAAAGAAGGTTCTACAGTAAAAAGAACACAACGTATTGCTTCTCTTAAAGTAGGAGAACAAATGGTAGGTCGTGTTGTAGATACTTTAGGTAACCCAATTGATGGTAAAGGTCCAATCGGTGGTGAGTTATTCGAGATGCCATTAGAAAGAAAAGCTCCTGGAGTTATCTTCCGTCAGCCAGTAACTGAACCATTACAAACAGGTGTAAAAGCAGTTGATGCTATGATTCCAGTAGGTAGAGGTCAACGTGAGTTGGTTATTGGTGACCGTCAAACTGGTAAATCAACAGTTTGTATCGATACTATCTTAAATCAAAAAGAATTTTACGATGCAGGAAAACCTGTATTCTGTATATATGTTGCAATTGGACAAAAAGCTTCAACTGTAGCAGGAATCGCAAAAATGTTAGAAGAAAAAGGTGCAATGGCTTATACAGTTATCGTTGCTGCTAATGCTTCTGACCCAGCTCCAATGCAAGTATATGCTCCTATGGCAGGTGCTGCAATTGGTGAGTATTTTAGAGATTCTGGTCGTCCAGCTTTAATTGTTTATGATGATTTATCTAAACAAGCTGTAGCTTACCGTGAGGTGTCTTTATTATTAAGAAGACCACCAGGACGTGAGGCTTATCCTGGAGACGTTTTCTACTTACACTCTCGTTTATTAGAAAGAGCTTGTAAAGTTATCGCTAACGACGAAATCGCTAAAAATATGAACGATTTACCAGATTCTATCAAAGGAATCGTTAAAGGTGGTGGTTCGTTAACAGCGTTACCAATTATCGAAACTCAAGCGGGTGACGTATCTGCATATATCCCAACAAACGTAATTTCGATTACAGACGGACAGATCTTCTTAGATGGTGATTTATTCAACTCTGGAGTTCGTCCTGCAATTAACGTTGGTATTTCTGTATCTCGTGTGGGTGGTAATGCACAGATTAAATCAATGAAAAAAGTATCAGGTACTTTAAAATTAGACCAAGCACAATTCCGTGAATTAGAAGCTTTCGCGAAATTTGGTTCTGACTTAGATGCGGTTACTTTAAACGTGATTGAAAAAGGAAAAAGAAACGTTGAAATCTTAAAACAAGGTTTAAACTCTCCTTTTACAGTAGAAGATCAGGTGGCTATCATTTATGCAGGTTCTAAAAACTTGTTAAGAAATGTACCAGTTGTAAAAGTAAAAGAATTTGAAAAAGATTTCTTAGAATACTTAAACGCTAAACACAGAGATACATTAGACGCACTTAAAGCAGGTAAGTTTGATGACGCTATCACTGACGTTTTAGAAAAAGTAGCGAAAGAAATTTCAGCAAAATATAATTAATTTTCAGTGAAAAGTGAATAGTGATTAGTAAAAAGCTAATTACTATTCACTAATTACTAATTACTATAAAAACATGGCAAACTTAAAGGAAATACGTAATAGGATTACTTCTGTTTCATCTACGATGCAAATTACATCGGCGATGAAAATGGTTTCTGCTGCAAAATTAAAAAAAGCGCAAGATGCTATTACAGCTATGCGTCCGTATGCAGAAAAACTTACTGAGCTATTACAAAACTTAAGTGCAACTCTTGAAGGAGAAGTTGGTGGTGCTTTTACAGCTCAAAGAGAAGTAAACAAAGTACTTATCGTTGCAATTACTTCAAACAGAGGTTTGTGTGGTGCGTTTAATACCAATGTAATTAAACAAGCAAAAGCAGTTGCTGATACGTATGCTGGAAAACAAGTAGATATTTTTGCTATTGGTAAGAAAGGAAACGATGTTTTACGCAAAACAAACAACGTAATCGAAGTTAACAATGTTATTTTTGACAAATTAACTTTCGAAAATGCTGCTGATATTGCACAACAATTAATGGATAAATTTGTGGCAGGTGATTACGATAAAATCGAAATTGTTTACAACGAATTTAAAAATGCTGCAACTCAAATTGTAAGAACGCAACAGTTTTTACCTTTAGCTCCAATTGTTGGTGGCGAAGTAGTAGCTTCTGATTATATTTTTGAACCATCTAAAGAAGAAATTGTGTTAACATTGATTCCAAAATCATTAAAAACACAATTATACAAATCAATTAGAGATTCATTTGCAGCAGAACACGGAGCGCGTATGACAGCAATGCACAAAGCAACCGATAACGCTACAGAATTAAGAGACCAATTAAAATTAACATACAACAAAGCACGTCAAGCTGCTATTACAAACGAAATCTTAGAGATTGTTGGTGGAGCAGAAGCTTTGAATAACTAATTTTAATTTAGATATTATAAAAAGTCCCGATTTATTCGGGACTTTTTTGTTTTATATTTGTGAGAATAACTAAGTTTAATTTGAACTACAGGAAATCAGCATACGTAATTGCATTAAATAATTTTATATGAAATATATTATTGTTATACTTACAACTATTCTTTTTATGAGCTGTAATGAGACCATAAAAAATGTAGAATCAATAGAAGTATATTACATTAGAGATGGTGTAAATTATCCAATTGATATAAATTGTGAGGCAATTAGAGATAAAGGTTTCGATGAAATAAGAGAAGAACTGTTAATTAATGATCCTGATTTTATTTCAAAATTCAAAATTCAATATAGAAAATTAAGACCATCTAATTCAAACAAAACGTTTAATGTTAAAATGCAAGCTATTACTCACTTTAATGAAAAATCAGATACTATTTGTATAGGAACTTTTAATCAAATTTCAATTAATGGAAAAAATGCAAATGATTCTAAAGAATTAATGTTATTGATTAAGGATAAAATTGGTGTAACTCCAAATTAAGGAAAAACAAGATAGTGCGGAATTTCATTCCTTACCCAAAAATTAATTCTCACAACCACATCTTCATTTAACAAAACCTTTTTTTCCTCCTTTACTTTTATTGGTATATTTGTAAGTAACAAACTATTTTCCAATGAAAAAATATTGCTGTTTCTTCTTACTACTTTTCATCTTTTTTGGTAATGCTCAAAATCTTCGTTTAGAAGACATCATGAAAGGCGACGAATTCATAGGGCACCAACCTGATAATCACCGTTGGTCTATCGATGGACAAACCGTTTTATTTGATTGGAATCCGAATAATGAAGTCGATAACAGTACCTATTTTTGGAACAAATCAAGTAAATCACCGCAAAAAGTAACGACTTCAAATCCGATTTACGATTTGGATTTCATCGCAACGCAAAAAGAGTATGATGTGGTATATTATACCAATCAAGGTGTTTTGTATTCGTATACCAAATCCACAAAAAAGACTAAAAAAGTCATTCAATTAGCCGACCGAATAGCCTCTGTTCAAAGAAGTAGTGATCCTGATATTATCTTTTTTCAGCAAAACCGCAATGTGTATCAATTCAATACCAAAGATTTTTCGATTGTTCAATTGACGAATTTTAGAACAGGGAAAGAAAGTAAATCGTCAAAAGAAGAAGATTCGTTCTTAAAAAATCAACAAAAGGAATTGTTTCAATTTGTTCGCGATGAAGAAACATCTTCGAAATGGTATGAAGAAAAATCTAAAAGCAAGAAAGAGAAATTCCCAAAAGAAATCTATTACGATAAATCAACTTTAGAACAAATAAAAGCATCACCAGATGGAAAATTTGTAACCTTTAGAATTTCTGATTATCCAAGTCAAGCTTCTACAAACGTTGAAAATTTCATTACAGATGATGGATTTACACGTCAAGAAAAAGCAAGAGCAAAAGTTTCAACAGAAAATTTCAGTAAACACAAATTCGGAATTTTCAATGTTGAAAGAGATACAACGTATTATGTTTCGTTTTCCAATTTATCCGGAATCAAAGATGCACCAAAATATTATCAAGACTACGAAAATCTAAAAGACAAATCGGATTACGAAACCGCTATTGTAATGATGAGTCCAGTCTATAGCCAAGACGGAAAAAATGCCGTTTTAGAAATCAGAAGTCAAGACAACAAACACCGTTGGATGGTACAATTGGATTTAGTTTCAGGAAAAATAACCGAGTTAGACCATCAACACGATGAAGCTTGGATTGGCGGACCTGGAATTCCAGGCTATAGTTTCAGTAGCGGAACTATAGGTTTTATTGATAATTCGACTTTTTATTTTCAATCAGAAGCTACTGGTTTTTCGCATTTGTATACGTATAATTTGAAAACCAAGAAAAAAGAAGCGTTAACAAAAGGGAATTGGGAAGTTCGTGAAGTGAAATTAGCCAACGACAAAAAATCATTTTACATTACTACTACCACAACGCATCCAGGAAATAGAAGTTTTTACAAATTAGACATCGCTTCCAAAAAAATGACTGGAATTTTAATGAACGACGGCAATTACGAAGTAGAAGTATCTCCAGATGAAAAAACACTTTTAGTGCGTTATTCGTATAAAAACAAACCATGGGAATTGTACGTTGGAGCCAACAAACCTAATTCTGATTTGAAACAAATTACGTTTTCAACTACGCCAGAATTCAAAAAATACAATTGGAAAACACCAGAAGTTATCACATTTAAAGCAGAAGATGGAACGACAATCTACGCACGTTTGTACCAACCAAAAGTGGAGAACAAGAACAAAGCGGCAGTCATTTTTGTACACGGTGCTGGATATTTGCAAAACGCACATAATTATTGGAGCACCTACCACAGAGAATACATGTTTCACAATATGTTAACCGATTTAGGCTACACCGTTTTAGACATCGATTACAGAGCCAGCGATGGTTATGGGCGCGATTTCAGAACGGGAATCTACCGTCACATGGGTGGAAAAGATTTATCGGACCATTTAGATGGAAAGAAATATTTAGTAGAAAAAGTAGGAATTGACGCCAACCGTGTTGGAATTTACGGCGGCTCTTATGGCGGATTCATCACATTGATGGCATTGCTAACAGAACCTGGCGAATTCAAAGCAGGCGCAGCATTACGTTCGGTTACAGATTGGGCGCATTACAATCATGGTTACACTTCAAATATTTTGAATTTCCCAGAAACCGATCCTGAAGCGTACAAGAAAAGTTCACCGATTTATTTCGCGAATAACTTACAAGACAAATTGTTAATGTTACACGGAATGGTAGACGACAACGTACAATTTCAAGACATTGTGCGATTAACGCAACGTTTTATCGAATTAGGAAAGAAAGACTGGGATTTAGCCGTATTTCCAGTAGAAGCGCATGGGTTTACCGAAACGTATTCTTGGGTTGATGAATACCGAAGAATTTTAGACTTATTCAACGAAAATCTATTACAAAAATAAAATGCCACAGTTACTCGAATTAGGAACAAAAGCCGAAATGTTAGAGCAATTGCCTATCATCCAACAATTGTATCCTGATTATACACTTGAAATTTATGGGAATTTGCTAGACAAAATGATTCCGCACAATTACAAACAACTTGTTGTAGTCGAAAACGGAATCACTATTGGTTTAGCCGGATTTTGGATTGGAACTAAATTGTGGAGTGGCAAATATCTAGAAATGGATAATGTTGTCGTACACGAAGATTTTCGTTCCAAAGGAATTGGAAGTATTATGACCGAATATCTCAATCAAAAAGCAATCGATGAAAACTGTAATATGATTACTTTAGATGCGTATACGACCAATTTTGGAGCCCAAAAATTCTACATGAATCACGGATTTGTACCCAAAGGATTTCATTTTGTGAAATATTTGAAGGATTAATTATTCAAGTATTCCCAAATAAAACTATAAAATTCACTTTGTTGTTTTACTCTTTTCTCGTAGCTCGAAATGTTACCTGAATGACCAGCAACCTTATTTACTTTCAAAAAAATAGGATTTTTCTGCGCTATTCTATTTTGTAATCTTGCTGCAAATTTATAGGATTGAAAAGGCGGCACTCTATCGTCGTTTTCAGAAGTAATAATTAAGCAAGTTGGATAATTCACATCTTCTTTAATCGTGTGATACGGCGAATATAAAAGCATAGATTGAAATTCTTCTTTGTTGTTTGGATCTCCATATTCATCAAAATGATGAATTCCAGAGGT
>NZ_JAIWOF010000055.1 GCF_020217025.1 Flavobacterium sp.
ATATTTATCAAGCGAAGCCATATCTAATCTTCCCATTTCAGAAATAACGACTTTGAATAAATCAGGACGCTGTGTCATGGCAGCACCAACGACTAATCCACCATGCGAACCGCCATTAATAGCTAATTTGTTTGGATTGGTATATTTTTCTCGAATTAAAAACTCAGCAGCATCAACAAAATCATTAATCGAATTGATTTTCTTTAATCCTTTACCGTCTTTGTGCCAGTTTTTCCCTTTTTCGCCTCCACCTCTAATTTGCGCAAAGGCATAAACGCCACCTTTTTCCATAAAATGCAATAATCCAGTGTCGTAATTTGGACTGCTAACACTTCCAAAACCGCCATAAGCTCTTAATAAAGTAGGATTGTTTCCATTAAGCTCAATTCCTTTTTTGTGAATGATAACGATTGGAATATCTTTATTGTCTCTACTTTTATAAGTAATCGTTTTGGTTTCAAAATAGTTAAATGGAAATAAAGTTGGTTTTGGCTGAATAAAATCATTAAAATAAATATCATTCGCTCCAGTTGTAATATTTAGCTTGTAATTTAATGAAGAAATGGTGTACGAATAAAAAGTAACAAAAAGTTCATTTGTTTTTTCGTCATAAAATCTAATTTGAAAATCCATATTGTGTGGCGCTTCAAATTTTCGAATAAATTTTCCAGTATAATCGTAAACAGACATATAATATTTGCCCATATTGTTATACTTACAAATAATATAATTTTCTAAAAAGGTAGTTCCAATAAGCAAATGAGAATATACTTGAGGAATTAAGACCGTACTTTCTGCTCGATTGTTTATATCAAAGTAACTCACATTTCCCCATGGATATTTTTCATCCGAGAAATAGCATTTATCGTTAATAATATTTAAAAGATTTAGATTCGTTTTATCGTCTTTTATGAAGTTATTAAATTGAAATTGTTCGTTTTCAATTGTAGTATAATAGTAGTTATTTGTGGTTTCATCTTCGCTTGTTTCAACAACAAATAATTTATTTTGTTTGGTAAAAAAAATGAAATTAGCTTTTGATTTTGAAGTATCAAAAACCAATTGGTCTTTACTTTGAATATCTCCAATTTTATGATAGTATAACTGATAAGTAGAATCTTTTTCAAAGAATTCTTTGTTTGAATTTTTCTTATAAAAGATACCTCTGTCGCCATTCCAAGCAACATTTGAAAATTTAACATCCGTTAGAACATCGTCAAGATATTTTTTGTTGGCAAAGTCTTTAAATTTAATTTCTTGTCTATCGCTTCCGTTTGGACTAATTTTAAAAGCCAAATATTTATTGTTTTTAGAAGGAAAATATCCAGATAAAACTACATTCGCATCTTTGTAAACATCAAACGGATCAACCAACGGTTTGCCTAAATCATTTAAACTTTCTCGGTAATATAAAACGCTTGGTTTGTTTTTGTCGATTCTATAGGTATTGTAAAAATACTTTCCTTTTTTACTTGGCAATCCATTCGTAGACAAATAATCATAATCTTTTATTTTGAATGAAAAATTATAATTTCTAACTAATTCTGATAGTTTTTCTTCGCTAATATTGTTTTGTAAAGTTACCCAATCAGCAACTTCTTTTTCAGTAGTGTTTTCCAACCATGCATAATTGTCTTGTATGGTAATTCCATGTTTTGAAAGCGTTGAGGGAACTTTTTTGGTTTCAATTTTTTGTTGAGAAAAAACAAAGTTTAAACCCGAACTAATTAAAAAAAGAAATAATAAAACTGTTGTTTTCATGTTAAATGCCGTAAGAAAATTACTAAAGGCGAAAATATTCAAATTAATTTGTAATTACCTTAGTTTTGGCTCTTTTTTTGCTTTAAATTAGTGGTAATTTTAAAAATCAAGACAGCATGAAATATTTAGTTACAATTTTATTAGGGTTAATTTTCATTTCATGTGGTTCTACAAATATAATTGCGCAAGATAACATCCAGTCTGCTAGTTATCAAGGTTGGGTAGCAGGTGTTCGTGGTGGCGGAAGCGGTATTAATTTTTATGTAGAACTTACATCAGAATTACCATCAAATATTGAATTGAAAAGACTAATTTTCAAAGGCTATGAAGTGTCTTTTACTAAACAAGATAATTTACATTTTCAAGCGATGATAAAAACACCAGGAAATCAACAAAAAATTGAAGGAGATGATTCGCAAACATATACTAGCCCTAAAAATGCTTTAACATTAGCCGATAACGAAGCTATTTTGATTTTTCAAAAAGACGGAAAAGAATACCAACAAAAAATAACAAATGTAACCGAAAAACCAGCCTTAGAATATCCTTCTGCTAGACCAAAGTTTTAATTATATTTGTTGTCTATAAATAAATAAAATTTGAGTCTCTATAAAAGTCTTTTTAAACAAACGGCAATCTACGGCATAGCAACGGTTTTGCCTAGAATTATTAGTTTTATTCTAAACCCCATTTTTGTTTATTATCTTACAGATAAAGAAAAAATGGGTGAGGTTTCCGTTATTTTTTCCTATCTGGTTTTTTTCAATGTGATTTTATCTTACGGAATGGAAACCGCCTTTTTCCGTTTTTATAATTCGGAAGAAAACAAAGGGAAAGTAATATCTACATCTACTATTTCGCTTTTTTGGTCCACGATAGGATTTTTAGCTTTGTTTCTTTTATTTCGAAAAAACTTAGCACTTTGGTCAGAAATCAACGTAGAATATATCGTTTTTACCATTTGGATTTTAGCTCTAGATGCACTAGCGATTATTCCGTTTTCCAAAATTAGAGCCGAAGGTCGCCCTATAAAATATGCCGTAATTAAGATTTCAAACGTTTTAATTAATTTATTACTAAACGTTTTCTTTTTGATTCTGCTTCCTGATTTAGCAAACGAATCTTCGAATCCATTATTACAAACTATATACCATGATGATTTTCAAATTGGCTATATTTTTGTTGCAAATTTAATTGCGAGCTTAGCCACTTTACTTTTTGTTTTGCCTGATTATTTCAAAATCAAATGGCAATTTGATGCAGATTTGTGGAAGAAAATGATGCAATACGGCTTACCTATTTTGGTAGCCGGAATTGCATTTGCCATCAACGAACATTTTGATAAAATTTTATTAGATTGGATGAATGTCGACATGGCTGACATTGGAGCCTATTCCGCTTGTTATAAAATAGGAATGTTCATGGTCTTATTTCGAACCGCTTATACATTAGGGATTGAACCGTTTTTCTTTAGTCACGCTAAAAATGAAAATGCACCTCAAACTTATGCTACGATTACCAAATATTTTGTCATTTTAGGTTCGTTTATTTGTTTGGGAGTTATCGTTTTTGCGGATATTTTAAAATTGATTTTAGTCCCAAAAGCTATTTATTGGGATGCTATGGATGTGGTGCCACTAATCGTTTTGGCGAATTTCTTCTTAGGGATTTACACCAATTTATCGGTTTGGTACAAATTAATTGATAAAACTAGAGTGGGAGCCTATATTTCAATTGTAGGAGCTCTAGTGACTTTAATTTTAAATTTGCTTTTAATTCCAATGATAAGTTACATGGGTTCGGCAATTGCTACCATTTTGGCTTACGGAACTATGATGTTTATTTCGTATTATATGGGACAAAAGAAATATCCAATTCCGTATGATAAGAAATCGATTTTTACCTATTTAGGATTAGCAATAGTGCTTTCGGGAATTTCATTTTATGTACCTATTTTACGTGAAACTTACGCCTTCGGAATTGCAGCTATCTTGTTTTTTGCTTACTTTGTGTACCGAAACGAAAAAGAAACCATTTTAACGATTATCAGAAGAAAATAATAACTTTGAATTATAGATTTAGTTAGGATTTCTCCAATTTCTAAAATCTGTGTTCCAAAAAAATTGAATTAAAAATGCAAATCAAAATCATCAATAAATCCAATCACGAGTTACCTAACTACGAAACCATCGCTTCGGCAGGAATGGATTTACGTGCTAATATTTCAGAACCTATTACTTTAAAATCATTAGAAAGAACTATCGTAAAAACCGGACTTTTCATTGAATTGCCAATAGGTTACGAAGCGCAAGTACGTCCAAGAAGTGGTTTGGCAGCTAAAAAAGGAATCACCGTTTTAAATTCACCGGGTACAGTGGATGCCGATTATAGAGGAGAAATTGGCGTGATTTTAGTAAATTTATCCAATGAAGATTTCATAATCGAAAACGGAGAACGCATCGCCCAATTAATCATAGCCAAACACGAACGCGCTGAATGGTTTGAAGTAACCGAATTATCAGAAACTTCTAGAGGCGAAGGTGGTTTTGGAAGTACGGGAGTGAAATAAGTGTTCCGAAAAACATCAAAAATATAATCATAGCGAACTTTGCGAAAAACCTTTGCGAATTTTGCGTTTAAAATAAAAATATACCATGAAAATAATAGTACCAATGGCAGGTCGTGGTTCACGCCTTCGCCCACATACCTTAACTGTTCCAAAACCATTAATTCCAGTAGCAGGAAAACCAATCGTTCATAGATTAGTGGAAGATATTGCAGGAGTTTTAAATCAGAAAATAGACGAAGTAGCGTTTATTATTCATGAGAGTTTTGGTAAAAAAGTAGAAGAAGATTTAATTGCGATTGCTCAAAAATTAGGCGCAAGAGGAACGATTTATTATCAAAACGAAGCATTAGGAACGGGTCATGCGATTATGTGTGCGAAAGATTCATTGGAAGGTCCAGCAGTTATTGCTTATGCGGATACTTTAATTCGTGCGGATTTTGATTTAGACACAACCGCTGATAGCGTTATTTGGGTAAAACAAGTGGATCAACCAGAAGCTTTTGGTGTGGTAAACTTAAATGACAATGGAGAAATCATCGAATTGGTAGAGAAACCAAAAGAATTTGTGTCGGATTTAGCCGTAATCGGAATTTATTATTTTAAAGATATTGCCGTGTTGAAAAACGAATTGCAATCGGTGTTAGACAACAACATTATCCACGGTGGCGAATACCAAATTAACGATGGTATTAAGCAAATGATGGCAAAAGGCATGAAATTTGTACCAGGACAAGTAGACGAATGGATGGATTGCGGAAACAAAGATGTTACCGTTGAAACCAATACAAGAATGCTAGGGTTTTTACATAACGATGGAGAACATTTGGTGGATTATGATGTGAAATTGGAAAATGCAACTATTATTCCGCCATGTTATATCGGGGAAGATGTGGTGTTGATTAATGCTACGGTTGGTCCAAATGTTTCATTAGGAAAAGGATGTCACGTAATTGATTCTACTATAAAAAACAGTTTGATTCAAACTCACGCACATATTAAAAATGCCAATTTAGATAACGCGATGATAGGAAATCACGCGAGTTTTGATGGCAATTTTACAAGTATTAGTATTGGAGATTATTCGGTTTTAGAATAGATGATAAAGAAAAAACACATAGCTTTTTTGGCGTTCCTGCTTTTTAGTTTTGGGAATCACTTGTTCGCACAAGAAAATCCCGATGCAATTGCTTTGGTGGATGACCAATTGGAAAATAATTTTTACGAAGCTGTGAAACAACGCGGCATCGAAAATTACGATAAAGCTATTGTGGCGATTCAAAAGTGTATTGAAAAAGAACCAAAAAATGCGGCTTTTCAATATGAATTAGGCAAGAATTATTTGAGCCTAAAAAATTATGTTGATGCGGAAAATGCCTTCAAAAAAGCAATCGAGTTAGACAACAAACAACGTTGGTATTGGAACGGATTGTACGATGTGTATTATCAAACGAAAGATTATCAAAAATCGATTCCAATTGTAGAGAAATTAGTAGAGTTCGATTCCAATATGAATGAAGATTTAGTGTCGCTTTACATGAACACAAATCAACACGGAAAAGCATTGGATTTGTTGAAAGACATGGAATCGAAATCTAAGTTGACCAGCAGCATGGAATATTATAAATTGAAGATTCAAGAATCGAATGCGTACACAAAACCACAAAAAGAACAATTAGAAGAAGCCATCAAAAAGCAACCTAATGTAGAGCAAAATTATATTGATTTAATTATTTTGTATATAAATTTTAATCAAGAAGATAAGGCCTTTGAAGTGGCAAAACAATTGGAAATAGAAATCCCAAATTCCGATTGGGCACACGTAAGTTTAGTGAAATTTCACTTAAATAATAACGATGGTGAAAATGCATCAAAATCGATGTTTAAAGTTTTGGACAATGACCGAATGGATTTGAAAATCAAACATCGTGTTTTTAATGAGTTCTTAATTTTTGCTGTTAAAAATCCATCGTATTTAAAAGATGTAGATAAAGCAATACCTTATTTTGATAACGATAGAGAAATCAATGTAGCAAAAGAAGTGGCGAAATTTTTCTGGAAAAAGAATGATTTAGAAAATGCGACGAAATATTTTGAGAAAGGAATCAAAAGAAATTCCAATGACTTAGAAGCCATGGAATTGAATTTAGAAGTTTTAATTCAGAAGCAAGATTTTCAATCAGTAACTAAGAAAGCAGAAGAATATTTGGAGTCATTTCCTACCCAAGTTGGGTTTTATTTTTATGCAGGTTTAGGATACAATCAACTTAAAGAATATAAAAAAGCAAAGAATATTTTAGAAAATGGCTTGGATTTTGTTGTTGAATTTAATCCGTCAGAATCTGGAATTTACAACAATCGTTTCAATGTTAATTTTTACAAACAATTAATTATCAGTTGTGAGAATTTGAATGATAATGCAAAAAAAGAAACGTATACCAACAAATTAAAGCAATTACAAAAATAAATGAAGTCAATTATATCAGCCTTTTTAATCGTTTTTTTAATCGGATGTAAGCCAAAACAAACCGTTGCAACAGCTGCAGCAAATGAAAACACCGAAGTTTCAAAAGTAATCAATGGTCATTATAAAAATCAACATGATTTTAAAACCTTGAACATAAGAGCTAACGCTAAATATGAGGATGAAAAGCAATCACACTCAATGAATGCTGATATCCGCATCAAAAAAGACGAAATCATTTGGATAAACATTAAGTTCTTAGGAATTCCAATGGCAAAAGCTATGATTACTCCAACCAAAGTAAGTTATTATGAAAAAATAAATAATACGTATTTTGAAGGTGATTTTAGTATGTTAAGTAATTGGTTGGGAACCGATTTAGATTTCAATAAAGTACAGAATTTATTTCTTGGAAAAGCAATTGACGATTTAACAAAAGACAAATGGGTTTCTGAAGTAGTAGAGAAAATGTTTAAGTTGTCATTGCCAAATAGTTCTGATGTTGCAAAAGAATTTTATTTCGAAGGCGCTAATTTTTTATTGAAGAAAGAAACAATTTCTCAAGCAAGTCAAAACCGAAATTTAGAAATTCGTTATCCTTCGTACAAAGAAGAAAAAGGGATGTTTTTACCAAACGAAATCAACATTAAAGCAGAACAGAAAGATAAAATTACAATTGATATTGAGTATAAGAACACAACATTTAATGAAGATTTGAGTTATCCTTATTCAGTGCCTAGTGGTTACACCGCAATTGAAATCAATTAATTTTTTATTTAACTAAAAAAACTACCTTTGTAAAAATCCTTGTTGCATGAATCAATTTCTTAAAATCGTATTTTTCTTTTTCATTACAAGCCTATGTTTTGCTCAACCTTCTGAACAGCAAAAACTAGAAGAGCGCAAAGCACAAATTCTGAAAGAAATTTCAGAAAATAAATCGCGTTTAGAAACCGAGAAGAAGAAAGAGAAATCGGTTTTAACCCAAATTAATCAGCAAAAACAGTTGATTCAATTAAGACAAAAATTATTGAATACTACCGCAAAGCAAACGCGTATTCTAAGCGATGAAATCTATTTGACGCAATTAGAAATGAACAAGTTAAATAGAGAATTAAAAGTTCTAAAGGAAGATTACGAAAAAATGATTGTAAAATCATATAAAAGTAGAAACGAGCAAAGTAGAATTATGTTTATTCTTTCATCTGAGAATTTCCTCCAAGCTTACAAACGAATCCAATACATGAAACAATATGCAGGATTCAGAAAAATGCAAGGGGAAGAGATTAAAGACAAGCAAACAAAATTATTACAAGCCGAAAAACGTTTGTCTGAAAGCAAAAAGGAAAAAGAAGTTGTTTTAGCACAAACTGAAAAAGAAAAGCAAGAGTTAGAAAAAGAAAAACAAGAACAAGAACGCTTAGTTAAGTCGATACAAAAAGATAAAAAGAAATTAGCAGCTGAGATTACCAAAAAGCAAAAAGAAGCAAAAGATATCGATGCAAAAATTAAAAAATTAATTGCTGCCGAAATTGCTGCTGCTAACAAACGTAACGCAGAGAAGTCAGGAACTACAGCTCCAAAAGCCGGAACAACTGCAGCTTCAAAGTTTGTTTTATCTGCAGAAGGAAAAGTAGCTTCAGATAATTTTAAAGCGAATAAAGGTAAACTTCCATGGCCAGTTGTAAAAGGATATGTTTCTTTACCTCACGGAGATCAGCCACATCCAGTTCATAAGAATTTAACTATTCACAATAGTGGTGTTGAAATTTCTACTGAGCCAGGTTCTTCTGCTAGAGCGGTTTTTGGTGGTGAAGTATTACAAGTACAAGTGATTTCTGCAAATAATAAAGCAGTTTATATCCAGCATGGAGATTTTATTACGGTTTACTTAAACTTGTCATCGGTAAGTGTTACAAAAGGACAAAAAGTTAACATCAAACAGAATATTGGAAAAATTCATACCGATTCATCAGGTAAGGCGGTTATTAAGTTCTTAGTATTGCAAAATACTACTACTTTAAATCCAGAAGCTTGGTTGAATATGTAAAAGTTAATGAGGTCGAATTGGCCTCATTTTTTTTGAACCCTAATTTTGTACTTTTATATAAAATACGAATACATGAATCTAAGTAACATCAAAATTCTTCACATCGATAGTAATCATCCCTTACTTTGGGAGCAATTACAACAAGCCGGTTTTCAAAACGAAGCTGATTTTACTTCATCCAAACAAGAAGTAGAAGCTAAAATTGAAAACTATCAAGGTATTGTCATCAGAAGCCGCTTTAAAATTGATAAAGCGTTTTTAGATAAAGCTACTAATTTGCAATTCATCGCTAGAGTTGGTGCTGGTTTAGAAAGTATCGATTGTGATTACGCTACAGCGAAAGGAATTCATTTAATAGCGGCTCCGGAAGGAAATGCCAATGCCGTTGGTGAACATGCTATCGGAATGTTATTATCACTTTTTAATAACTTGAACAAAGCCAATAACGAAGTAAAATCGGGTCAATGGAAACGAGAAGCCAATCGCGGTCATGAATTAGAAGGCAAAACAATCGGAATTATTGGATATGGAAATATGGGAAAATCTTTCGCAAAGAAACTTCGCGGATTTGATGTAACCGTTTTGTGTCATGATACCTTGTCGAATATCGGAGATACCAATGCCACACAAGTCTCACTATCCGAACTTCAAGAAAGAGCTGATATTTTGAGTTTGCACACACCTTGGACACCCGAAACTGATAAAATGATTAATGCTAATTTTATTAATCAATTTAAAAAACCATTTTGGTTGATTAATACCGCAAGAGGAAATTCGGTGGTAACAGCTGATTTAGTTGAAGCATTGAAATCAGGTAAAATTTTAGGTGTAGGTTTAGATGTTTTAGAATACGAAAAACTATCTTTCGAAACTTTATTTGAAGGTGAAAAACCAGCCGCTTTCGAATATTTATTACAAGCTGAAAATGTATTGCTAACACCACATATTGCAGGATGGACATTTGAAAGTCATCAAAAATTAGCGCAAACGATTGTAGATAAAATAAAAGGTATTTACGCAAATTAGGTTGTAACAAAATTTGACAAGTTAGACTTATATGTAATATTTTTATATATTCGTAAAAACTAACCAAAACAAAAAACAAATGGAAGTAACCAACCAACAAGAAACTTGGAATCAGCCAAACAACAACATTCCG
>NZ_JAIWOF010000007.1 GCF_020217025.1 Flavobacterium sp.
AAGCCAACTTGGATATCTTTTAGATTTTTTCCTCGATTTTGAGTTAGTTTTACAATTCGCATTACGGCTTCTTCACAGGCTTTTTGTGGTGATTTACCTTGACGCATTAATTCCACTACCAAATGACAACCTGTAATTCGGATTACTTCTTCTCCGTGGCCTGTTGCGGTTGCAGCTCCAATTTCGTTATCCACATACAAACCCGCACCAATAATTGGAGAATCACCTACTCTTCCGTGCATTTTGAAAGCCATTCCGCTAGTAGTGCAAGCTCCAGATAAATTTCCTTGTGCATCTAAAGCAATCATTCCGATGGTGTCGTGATTTTCGATGTTGGCTTTTGGTAAATATTCACTGGTTTTCAACCACTCTTTCCATTCTTTTTCGGAAGCTTCTAACAATAAATTTTCTTTTTGAAATCCTTGCGATAAAGCAAATTGTAAAGCGCCATCTCCAACTAACATCACATGAGGCGTTTTTTCCATCACCATTCTTGCTACGGAAATGGGATGTTTGATATGCTCCAAACAAGCTACCGAACCAATATTCGAAAATTCATCCATGATACAAGCGTCTAATGTTACGCGACCATCTCTATCAGGGCGACCGCCGTAACCTACGCTTCTTTCATTTGGATCACCTTCTGGAATTTTTACGCCAGCTTCCACCGCATCTAAAGCGCGACCTTTGTTTTTTAGTACTTCCCAAGCGGCTTCATTGGCTTGCAAACCGAAATTCCATGTAGAAAGTACGATGGGTTTGTTCGTTTTTCCTGAATTGATATCGATTTCAGTTTCCTCAGATTTTCCATTGAAAGCCTGAAACGCTACACCAGCAGTTGCTAATGCGGTTGTCTTTAAAAAATTTCTTCTGTTTGTCATTATTCTACACTTATTTCGTCTACAAATAACCAACTGTTGGAACCTGCGCCCGGATTTCCATCGGCAATGATTCCATTGTTTTCTGCAATGACTTTTATAAATTGAACATTTTGCATATCGAAATTAACTACAATTTTCCCTTTCTTTTCTTTGATTTCTTTAGAGGTAACAATTGTAATTGGAATATAATTTTCTCCATCTTTTGAAACTAAAATTCCGATACTTTTTGGATAATAAATCCAACTACCTTCTGAAGAAAGGGTGTTGATGCTGATTTTTGAAATCGTTTCTGTTTTTCCTAAATCGATAGTGGCATTCATATCTTTTCCCCAGAAACCTAACCAATCTCTACCGAATTTTGAAGGATTTCCTTTCATTCCGTCTACCAAAGTAAAACTGCCTCCGATTCCATAATTTTCATGCGGTTGATGCACCAATTCAATCTTTTTCCCTGTTGATTTAGTGATGAAAAAAGGTTGTTCGATAGTGGCGCTTTTAACTTTATTATTTTCGAAATAAGCCGCTTTTATGGTTTGGTTTTTAGCTACTAGAATTGGTTTTTCATAAGAAATCGAATTCGCATTCGGTTCCGAACCATCGGTTGTATATTTGATTCCGTTTGGATTTGCTGATTTTAATTCGAAAGCTACTCCATTTTCGGCAGGTTGAACTTTAGAAGTTACTTCAAAAATGGCTTTGCTGTAATTGATTCCTTTTTTATCATAGATTTCAAAATGTGAGATCAATCTTTTTTCGAATTCTTTGTAATCTTTCGGATTGGATGTCCCCCAAACAACCTCAGAAAGTGCTGCTATTCTTGGGAAAAGCATATATTCAACATGTTCTGGCGTGTTGATATATTCCGTCCAAAGATTTGCTTGAGCGCCTAAAATATATTTCGATTCTTCTGCTGAAAGCTCTTTTGGAATAGGATTAAAAGAATACACTTTTTCCACATTGGTGTAACCGCCAAAAGCAATCGGTTCGTTTTTAGGTTCGCCTTGATAATGGTCGAAATAACAATGCGATCCTGGCGACATCACTACAAAATGTTTTTGTTTGGCTGCTGCGATTCCACCCTCGGTACCGCGCCAACTCATTACCGCTGCGTTTGGTGCTAATCCGCCTTCTAAAATTTCGTCCCAACCGATGATTTTTCGACCTTTACTATTGACAAATTTTTCGATTCTTTGAATGAAATAACTTTGTAATTCGTGTTCGTCTTTTAAGTTTTCATCTTTGATTCTCTTTTGGCAATGCGGGCAACTTTTCCAGCGCACTTTTGGAGATTCATCACCACCGATGTGAATGTATTCAGAAGGAAATAAAGCCATTACTTCTGTCAACACATTTTCTAAAAACGTAAAGGTTTCGTCTTTTGGACAAAAAACATCTTCTAAAACGCCCCATGTTTTTCCCACTTCAAAAGGTCCGCCTGTACAAGAAAATTCAGGATAAGAAGCTAATGCAGCTAAAGCATGACCGGGCATTTCGATTTCTGGAATAATAGTGATGTGACGTTCTTTTGCGTATGCTACAATTTCTTTGATTTCTTCTTGCGTATAAAATCCACCATAGCGAATATTGTCGAACGTTTGATCGGTGTAATGTCCAATCATGGAACCGTTTCGCCAAGCACCCACTTCGGTTAATTTAGGATATTTTTTGATTTCGATGCGCCAACCTTGATCATCGGTTAAATGCCAATGAAAGGTGTTCATTTTATACATTGCTAAATAATCGATGTATTTTTTGATGAAATCTTTTGGAAAGAAATGACGAGAAACATCGAGATGCATGCCACGCCATTGGAATTTGGGGTAATCAATAATTGAAACTCCTTGAATTTCATAATTATCTTTCATTTCATTTGGAATGGTTTGCAAAAGAGATTGTACCCCATAGAAAAGGCTTTTTGAGTTTGAAGCAAATACTTCAATAATATCTTTATTAATTACTAAATGATATTCATCTTTATTTACAAACATTAAATCATCATTTGTAACTAAAATCAAAATTTTATTTTTAGAATGATATTCTGAAGTTATTTTTAAATCTAAACCTGTTTGCCTTTTAATGTTTTCTTTCAGAAACTGAGCTTCAAATGATTCTACATTATTAGTTTGAATTACTGTTTTTGAGTTCAAGCTAAATTTAACTATATAATTAGTTATTTTTTTTGGCTTCGGAATTATATTCAGATTTTCTTGCGCTACGCTAATTACGGAAATAAGCAACAACAAAGTCAGTATTTTGTATTTCATTGGAGTTGTGTTTGTTTGGCTAAAATTAAATAAAAAAACCGCACATTGCTGTGCGGTTTTCATTATTTGTGTCGAAAAAGATTATTTTCCTAGTTCTGCAATTTTTGCTTCTACTTCTAAATCGTCTCCTTCAAAAACTTTTTCTTCTTTTACTTCTTTACCATCTACCATTTTAGTTAAAGTAACCGTTGCTTTTACTTTTCCGTTAGCGTCTTTTACTTTTTTAACTTCCATGTTAATAATTTCTTGGTGATCACCGTGGTTACAGTTTGGTCCGTGAACGTGTGCTGCATCTCCGATGTATTTACCGTTTTCATCATATTGTGACATGCATTTGTCCATACATTCTTTTGAACATCCGTTTGCTTCACACATTTTAGCACATTCGTCTTTTGTCATGGTTGCACATTTCGATAAATCGCATTTTCCTTCTGTACAAACCATTTCTTTTTTCTCGCCTGAACAACAAGCTCCTTTTTCAGTTGTAGCACCGTGACCTCCTAAGATTGGAGCGATTACTAAACCAATCAAACATGTTAATTTAATTAAGATGTTCATCGATGGTCCAGAAGTATCTTTGAATGGATCTCCAACAGTATCTCCAGTTACCGCTGCTTTGTGTGCATCAGAACCTTTGTATGTCATCTCTCCGTTGATTTCAACTCCAGCTTCAAATGATTTTTTAGCATTATCCCAAGCACCACCAGCGTTGTTTTGGAACACTGCCCAAAGTACACCTGAAACAGTAACTCCAGCCATATAACCACCTAACATTTCAGCAATTAATTGGTTATTATCTCCGTAAACTAATTTACCTAATAATACGATTGCAATTGGGAAACCGATCGTTAAAATTCCTGGCAACATCATTTCGCGTAAAGCGGCTTTTGTAGAAATTTCAACACATTTTCCGTATTCTGGTTTGCCAGTTCCTTCCATAATTCCTGGAATTTCTTTGAACTGACGACGTACTTCGTACACCATATCCATTGCTGCTTTACCAACAGAATTCATTGCTAATGCAGAGAAAACAACAGGAATCATACCTCCAACGAATAACATTGCTAATACAGGAGCTTTGAAAATATTGATTCCATCAATTCCTGTGAAAGTCACATAAGCAGCAAATAATGCTAGCGAGGTTAAAGCGGCAGAAGCGATTGCGAAACCTTTTCCAGTTGCAGCCGTTGTATTTCCTACTGAATCTAAAATATCTGTTCTTGTACGCACTTCTTTTGGTAATTCACTCATTTCAGCGATTCCACCTGCGTTGTCAGAAATTGGTCCAAATGCGTCGATTGCTAATTGCATTGCTGTTGTAGCCATCATTGCAGAAGCTGCTAAAGCTACTCCATAAAATCCTGCTAAAGCATAAGTTGACCAAATTGCAGCTCCAAATAATAATACAGTTGGGAAAGTTGAAATCATACCTGTAGCTAAACCAGCGATTACGTTTGTTCCAGCTCCAGTTGAAGATTTTTGTACAATTGCTAATACCGGTTTTGTACCTAATCCTGTGTAATATTCTGTTACTGATGAAATTGCTCCACCAACAAATAATCCGATTAAAGTTGCATAGAAAACACGCATTGCTGAAATTTCTTGTGCTCCTTCTCCGAAGAATTCCATTGTCATTACTTCAGGAAGCATGAATTTTACTAAGAAGAAACAAGAAACCGCAGTTAAAACGATAGAAACCCAGTTTCCGATGTTTAATGCTTTTTGTACTTGAGCTTCTTTAGCATCGTCACTTGAAATTTTCACTAACATTGTTCCAATGATAGAGAATAAAATTCCGAAACCTGCGATTGCCATTGGTAATAAAATTGGTCCAATTCCGCCAAAAGCGTCATCGATTTTACCACCCATATCTTTAATTACATAATTTCCTAAAACCATTGCCGCTAAAACAGTTGCAACATACGAACCGAATAAATCGGCACCCATACCCGCTACGTCTCCAACATTATCTCCAACGTTATCTGCAATTGTAGCCGGATTACGTGGATCATCTTCTGGAATACCAGCTTCAACTTTTCCTACTAAGTCAGCACCTACATCGGCAGCTTTGGTGTAAATTCCACCTCCTACACGAGCAAATAATGCGATTGATTCAGCACCTAATGAAAATCCAGCTAATGTTTCTAATACTACTGTCATTCCGTCTGTATCTGTCCAAACGCCATCCATGAACATATGGAAAAATAATATAAAGAATCCTGTTAATCCTAAAACAGCTAAACCAGCAACTCCTAATCCCATTACCGTTCCACCACCAAAAGATACTTTTAATGCTTGTGGTAAACTCGTACGAGCGGCTTGCGTTGTTCTAACGTTTGTTTTTGTGGCGATTTTCATCCCCATATTTCCTGCTAAAGCAGAAAAAATAGCTCCAAAAATGAAAGCTACAACTATTAATAAATGCGTTTTAACTCCTGGTATAAAAGTAATTCCAGCCAAAACAACACTTGCAATAAGAACAAATATCGCTAATAATCGATATTCTGCTTTTAAAAATGCTAAGGCTCCTTCGTAGATGTAATCTGAAATTTCTTTCATTTTACCATCTCCGGCGTCTTGTTTAAGAACCCAAGAGCGTTTGGCTGCCATAAATGCCAATCCTAATAGTGCCATGACTATAGGAACATAAATCATCATTGATTCCATAAAATATAATTTAGTTTTTTTGTTTGTTAATTTTATGGTAATATTAAGAAAATAAAACAAAAAAGGCAATATTTTATTAAAAATACTGCCTTTTATTTATTTCAAAAAGAAATTATTTAATGCTAAATAATCCTTCTGGTTTGTTTTCAAGTTCGTTGAAACGATTGGTACACTTCATCAAAATTTCTTTTGCCTCGTTTACATCTCCCCAACCTTCAACATCTACTTTTTTATTTTCTAAGTCTTTGTACACTTGGAAGAAATGCTCAATTTCTTTGATTAAGTGTGGATTTACATCGCTTAAATCGTTTAGTTTGTTCCAAATTGGATCTGAAACGGGTACGCAAATTACTTTTTCATCTGGACCTTTATCATCTGCCATGTGGAAAACACCGATTGGTTTTACTTCCATCACACAACCCGGAAAAGTTGGTTCGTTTACCAAAACTAAAACATCCAATGGATCCCCATCTAATGCTAACGTTTCTGGAATGAATCCGTAATCTGCTGGATACATCATTGACGAAAATAACATTCTGTCAAAACGCATTCTTTTTAATTCAAAATCGTACTCGTATTTGTTTCTACTTCCTCTTGGAATCTCAATCAATACATCAAATGTAGTAATTTTATCTGCTGTCATTTTTCTTATATTTTAAAGCGGGTGCAAAGTTACCACTATAAAACATTAGAAACAAAAGAGTTTTGCAAAAAAAGTATAGATTTTACAAAGATTTAATATGTGATTTTTCTACCTCTTTTTTCAAGATAATAATGCCACAAAAAATAGGTTGCTACCGAACGATAAGGTTTCCATTTTTGAGCATAACTTTCCATTTCTTTTTTCGTATGAATTTCTAAAAGCTCTTTCATGGTATTTACTACTGCAATATCGCCAAGTGGAATTATATCAAGCGAATTCAGGCAAAACATCAGGTAAATATCAATTGTCCAATTACCGATACCTTTGATTTTAATTAATTCTTCTCGAACAACTTCAGCATCTTTGAAAGCTAAACTTTCCAAATCCAATTCCTTTGATAAAATAGCTTCAGCAAGCGCTTTTATGTATTTTGTTTTTTGCCGACTTACGCCACAAGCACGAAAATCTTCATCTGAAAAAACAACAACTTTTTCAGGTATAAAATCAGGAATAGCTGTTTTTAATTTATTAAAAACAGCTTTAGCCGAATCAACGGAAACTTGTTGTTCTAAAATTAATAGCACTAAGGTTTGAAATCCTTGAGGTCTTTTTGGTTGAATTGGAAAACCGAATTGCTGACTAATTTTTTCAAAAATAGCATCTTGCTTAAGTAAATATGCTATGGCATTTTCCATTTTTAGAAATAGAATCCGAAAGACGCTTTTACCGTAAATTTATTAGCATCTGGAATATCTAAGTAACTTCCTCGCCAAGCAAAATCGATTCGTAATACTTTGAAAATATTACCAATTCCCGCATGGTATTCCCAATAAATATCTTCTGGAGCACGATACACTAAACCTGAAGCGTTGATGAATCTGTTTTCATCTGAAACCGTTCCGTAAACTCCTTTAATTCCAACAATCTCTCTCCAATTCAATTTTCTTAACAACGGAACTCTTGAAAATAATCTTCCATTAAAATGATGTTCAAAATGAAGCGAAGCATATTGATCCGCCACAAAATCGTAGTAATTAAGTAAATTGTATGTGTTATCGATAATAAAATACGATTGATTTCCTGGAATAACTCCCATTAAACCTAAAGGAACTTGACCAAATGTTTTACCCAATTCTAAAGTAGTAAACAATCTTCCAAAACCACCAACTAGAACTGGTTGACGGTAGTAAAATTGTAGTTTTTGATAATCAAAATCGCTATTTAAAACCCCTTTTAACCCTTGACTATAACTTAAGAAAATTCTAGCGTAATTATTGTCTACTTCTAAACGCTCCACACCATAACCAACAGTTCTTCTACCTGGAGTGTATTCTGCAACCAAATTAATTTCTGATTGTTTGATTTCGCTCTTAGTAGTTGTTTGAGTATTATCTGTATAATAATCTAAACTAAATTGATTAGAAGCTGACTTTAAAGTTCGATATGATAAATTGGTTTGAAAAGTTAAATTCTTTACGGGTTCAATTTCAAAACCAAGCGTTGATAAGTTAACCGATGTTAATTTATTATTAGTTCCACTTGAAAAGAAAGACGAAGACGCAAAACTTCTTCCCAAAACGTCATTAGAGGTGGTTAAACTTACCCCTATTTGCTCCACATCTCTACGATTTCCGGCAGAAAGAATAATTCGATTTTTCTTGTCCACCATCCATTTTCCGGAGATTCCATATTTAAATTTATTGTCTTTAAATCCGTATGCGGTGTAGCCTTGAATTCTCCAAGTGTCGTTTGAACCAAAATACGTTCTTCCACCTGCTCTTAAACGTAGTCCTTCAACATCATTGTATCCAAAAGTTGAGAATATTGGACCGTAATCCATTTTTAATTTTGGAATTTCGATATAGCCACTTCCAAGGATAGATGCTAAATTATAAATTCTTTTAAAACGCGGCACTTCTTTTAGCGTATCGAGCATTTTATAGATGCCGGCTTCGTTTTTATTTAAAGCTTCAAATCTATTTTCTTCCCAATACTCATCGGGCTTGTTAAATACGGAGTTGTCGTAGAAATTAACTTCTTCTTTATAAAATTTATCTTCTTTTTTAATATCGAATTTATGATTTCTGGCTAGTGTAGTTCTTTTTCCATAAACTCCTTTTGATTCTTCTTTCTTCGAAAAACTAAAATCAGACATCATATAATCTCTTTTCAATAAGAAAACAGAATCGTTCATTACTTCATACTCTTGCTCAATGTAAATTTCTTTTACCCAGTTGATATTCGCACTTTTACTTGCTTCTAAATTAATTCTCTTAATTGCAAAAGTGGTATCGTTAACCCAAAAATCTCCTTTAAAAGTCAATTCATTTTTACGTCTTGGATAATACACAATATTATAACACCATTTATTATCAATAAACATACTATCGTTTAAAACGTAATTATATACATTAATTCCCGTTCTTGATAATGGACTCACGAAATCTTTATCGAAGAATTTTAAGTAATTATCATAAATATCAAAATCGGCATATAAATCTTTAATAAATGTATTTACACCATCTCCTGAACCAAATCCAGAATTTTTGTTGGCTTTTGTAATCTCTTTATATTTTTTTTCTTTATTATCTCCATAAACCTCACTTAAGGTTTCATTGATAAAAATTGGCAAATAGGTTTTTCCTGAAATGCTTGAAGTATCAATTTGATCAAAAACAAATTCCATTCCTTTAAAAACTTTACTATTCATAAAGGCGGAATCAATGGTATTTAAGTCAAACTCCACTTTTTCGTATTTATCATATTCGTATTGCTTAAACATTTTAAGACCGTTTTTACGTCGACGTTCCCAAATTTTTCGCAATATATCAATCGCTGGATTATTCTTTTTAGAAGTTTTTCCTGTGTAAATAACCACTTCTTTAAGTTCCGTTCCCGACTTTAATTGTATTTTTAATCCCGTATTTAAACCCGGTTTTAAAGAGATTTCTTTTTTATCAAACCCTACATAGGAAACTACTAGAGTTGAATAATTTTCTTTAGATTCGAAATAAAAATTCCCATTTTCATCTGTAATTACTCCTTCTTTCGAGTTTTTAAAAATAACATTTGCAAAAGCTACAGGATCGCCAAACTCATCTGTTACTTTTCCACCAACCTTGGTTTGCCCAATAACTATTGAGCTCAGAAATAAAAAGAATAATACAATTTTTGTCTTCATAGGAAAAAAAAACTTCATCAGAAAGTTACTGATGAAGTTTCAAATATAATAAGTTAATTGTTATTTATACATAACTTTTTTTACTGCCTTAATTACATCTTGCGAATTTGGCAACCATTCTTTTAATAAAGTTGGCGAATAAGGCGCTGGAGCATCAGCTGTAGTAATTCTTTGAATTGGAGCATCTAAGAAATCAAAAGCTCTTTCTTGAACCATATAAGTGATTTCAGAAGCAACTGAAGCAAATGGCCAAGCTTCTTCTAAAACTACTAATCTATTTGTTTTCTTAACCGAATTAATTATCGCATCATAATCCATAGGACGAACTGTTCTTAAATCGATGATTTCACAAGAAATTCCTTCT
>NZ_JAIWOF010000056.1 GCF_020217025.1 Flavobacterium sp.
GTATTCAAAGTTGACCCAATTATGGTGTTATTATTAAGTTTTATAACTTGTGGATTGTATCTAATCTACTGGAATATAAAAGTAGCAGAAGTTATAAACGCAGTATCAAACAGAGAAGTGATTTCTACACCAGTAGCTGTTTTCTCTGGATGTTGTTTGCCTGTAAATTTATATTTTTATTACGTTTTAGGTAAAGATGGTTTACCAAATGTATACAAAAGAACAGGAGAATTGAATAAAGATCAATCTACTTTATTAATTATTCTAGGTTTGTTTTTTCCTTTTGCAGCCGCTATGATTGTTCAAGGAGATATTAACAGATTATACAATTAAAAAATTTATTTTAAATAGAATTTTAGGTATTACAGGTGCGGTTTTAACACTTGTAATACCTTTTGTTTTGTGGCTTCAAAATACTAATCACTCGTTAGATAAAGAGCAGTCTTTTTGCCCACTAAAAGCTACAACAGGTTTTCCTTGTCCGTCATGCGGAATCACAAAATCAATTGTTTATTTTTATGATGGAAATTTGCTCAAAAGTTTGAGTTTTCATCTTTTTGGGCCATTAGTTGTGGGGTTTTGTTTTTTTATTATCATTCTTTTTTTGGTTGAACTTAAAGCAAAGAAAACCTACTTTAGAAAATGGTTTTATAACCGAAAATTAGCCTATTATTTAGCTGCTTTTCTAATAGGATACCACATTATAAGATTAATTCTTTTTGTTCAAGACAATTCTTGGAATGACATTGTGCAACAAAGTATTTGGAAATAAAAAAGGCTTACAAATTCGTAAGCCTTTTTTATCTTATTATTCTTGAGGTGTTCCAATTTCGTTAATCTCGTCTATTGGATTTTTTGGGTTTGGACCATATTCATTTACCGTTAATTCACCTTCAGTCATTGCTAAGATTAAGTTGTAAATTGGAATTAAAATATACCATCCACTTTTGCCAACATCATGCATTCTTCTTACGCCTACAGCAATTGATGGTAATAAAACTGCTAAAGAATAAAATAAATTAATAAATCCTGTTTTCAAGACAAATAAGTCTAAGAAAGTTAAAGAATAGCTAAAAATTAGATTGAACAAGAAAAACATCCAATATTCTTTTCTTCTGGCTCTACCTTCAAAGTTTGCATAATTCTGCAAAACACTTAAGTAATACTTCATGATAAAATTAGTTTATAGTTGGTTAATAAATTTTAGCCTTTCTCTTTTCTTTCTAATTCCGCTTGAAATTCTTCCATAACGGGTTTCATGGTGCTTTCAGGAATATCCGATATTCGAATGTACATTAATCCGTCAACCGCATTATTAAACAATGGATCCACGTTAAAAGCAACAACTCTCGCGTTTTGTTTGATGTATTTTTTAATTAAAACCGGTAAACGTAAAGATCCTGGTTCTAATTCATCGATAATTTTATCAAATTTATTTAAGTCGGATTCTGTTTCGTTAAAAACAAAATCTTTATCAGCGTCTTTCAGTTTAACTTTAAATTCTTTCTTCGGATGCACATATTGTGCAATGTATGGATCGTAATAATGAGACTTCATAAACTCAATCATCAATGATTTTGAAAATTCAGAAAACTGATTACTAATACTTACACCACCAATTAAATATTTATGTTCAGGATAATGTAAAGTTGTGTGTACAATTCCTTTCCATAACAAGAACAATGGCATTGGTTTTTGTTGGTATTCTTTAATGATGAAGGCTCTACCCATTTCGATAGATTTGCTCATCATATCATACAATTCTGGTTCAAAACGGAACAATTCATGCAAATAAAAACCATCAATTCCATGTTGTGGATAAATATGAGAGCCTAATCCCATACGGTAAGCACCAGCGATACATTGTGCTTCTTCATCCCATAAAAACATGTGATGATAATATTTGTCGTAAGGATCCAAATCTAACGATTCGTTGGTTCCTTCACCAACTTCTCTAAACGTAATTTCGCGTAAACGACCAATTTCGTGTAAGATATTTGGAATTTTATCAGCGGTTACGAAGTAAACTTCATAATTTTTACTTTGTAATAAACGATAATCTCCTTTTTTCAAACAAGCCATCTCTTCCAAAATTTGATCGTGATTAGCTGGTTTTGCAATTTGTTTTGGAGGTTTTGGAATACTTAATTTTGGTAAATTAATTTTACTTTCATCCTCAAAAGCATTTGAAAGCATATAGGTTTTCTTTCTCAAGAATTCCCCATAACTTTCAATATCTTGGTATTCATTTTGTTCTGCTACCGAAATAGGTTTTCCAATACGAACTTTAATTACTCTATCTTTTTGAGTAAGTAATTCACTTGGTAATTTAGCGGTTCTAAGTGTATCGTCAATTTTAGATAAGAAGTAAAATAATTTACTATTCTTAGCATGAAAATAAATGGGAACCACAGGAACTTGTGCTTTTCTAATAACTTTGATTGCGCCTTCTTCCCAAGGTTTATCAACGACTAACTTACCATCTTTATAAGTAGAAACTTCTCCTGCAGGAAACATTCCTAAAGGTTTTCCATCGCTTAAATGACGTAATGTTTCTTTGATTCCAACTACACTCGATTTAGCATCTTTATGATTTTCAAACGGATTTACCGGCATGATGTAAGGCTTCATCGGTTCGATGCGGTGTAATAAAAAGTTGGCGATAATTTTGAAATTTGGTTCTCTTTCAAGCATTAATTTCAACAATAAAATACCATCAATTCCGCCAAGTGGATGATTAGAAATGGTAATATAAGCGCCGTCTTTTGGTAAACGTTTTAAATCTTCTTCTGGGATTTCAAATTTGATTTGGAATTCATCTAAAATAGCATTTAAGAATTCCAATTCACTCAAATGTTTGTTTCTATCATAAATTTTGTTCAGCGTAGAAATCTTAAGCACTTTCATAAGCAACCAGCCCGAGAAAGTCCCGAAAACCCCATATTTATCAGCATTTATCGCTTTTGCAACTTCTTTAGCAGTAACTAAACCCATTTATTTTTGTTTATTGAGCAAGAAACAAAGATAAGAATTTTGCTGAATTTTCAGCACTTTTCATCAGGTATTAAAAAAGGGTATTTTGTTAGATTTTTTAGTAGTCTGATAGTTAGTAAATTATGAATTCCTTAGATTCTAAACTTTATTTTTAAAAACCTTTTTCCTATATTTGGTCAAAAGCTAGAGAAGTAAATGAAAATCATATCATACAACGTTAACGGAATTCGAGCAGCTATAACCAAAGGATTTTTAGAATGGTTGCAACAAGCGAATCCAGATGTTATTTGTTTGCAAGAAATTAAAGCAACCGAAGACCAAATTCCAAAATTAGAAATTGAAGCAGCAGGTTATCCATATCAATACTATTTTCCAGCGGAAAAAAAAGGGTATAGTGGTGTAGCGATTTTGTCTAAAATTGAACCAAAAAAGGTAGTTTTTGGAACAGGAATTCCGCATATGGATTTTGAAGGAAGAAATCTGCGTTTGGATTTTGATGGCTTATCGGTAATGAGTTTGTACCTTCCATCTGGCACAAATATTGATAGATTAGATCATAAATTCAAGTACATGGACGACTTTCAAAACTATGTAAATGAGTTGAAAAAAGAAGTTCCAAACCTTGTGATTTGTGGCGATTATAATATTTGTCACGAAGCTATCGATATTCATGATCCAATTAGAAATGCAAAAATTTCAGGGTTTTTACCTGAAGAGCGCGCTTGGTTAGATAGTTTTATGAAAAGTGGTTTTATCGATACTTTTCGTCATTTAAACAAAGAACCACATAATTACAGTTGGTGGAGTTATAGAGCCAATGCCCGAAATAATAATAAAGGTTGGAGGATTGATTACTGTTTGGCAGCCGAACCTTTGAAAGATAAAATTCAAAGAGCCTTAATTTTGCCAGAAGCCAAACATTCCGACCACTGCCCAGTTTTAGTAGAAATTAAATAAGAATCAATTAATCAAAAATAGAAAATAATGATTAGAAAAATTGCCCTTGCTTGCGTAGTTTTAAGTTTAACTACTTCATGCGTTTCTAAAAAAATCTACCAAGATTTAGAAAACAAATATGCCGATTTAAAGAAAGAACACAACGCTTTATCGGATGAAAATACCACTTTAAAAACCGATAAAAATCAGTTAGAAGCGGATAAAAATAAACTGCAATCGGAATTAGATAAAACTAAGGCAGAACGCGATAGATTAGCAGCTGATTATGCAGCAACCAAAAAGAGTTTAGATAATTTAAAAGCTTCATACGCTGCACTTGAAAAAGATAGCAATGATGCTTTAGAAGCCAATATTAATAAAAACAGACAATTGTTGGCTGAGTTAGAAGCTAAACAAAAAGCTTTAGCAGCGGAACAAGATCGTTTAAATAAATTGAAAAAAGACCTAGAAGCATCTTCAGCACGTTTAGCTGAGTTAGAAAAAATGATGGCTGATAAAGATGCGGCTATGAAAAAGCTAAAAGAAACGTTATCTAAATCTTTAAAAGCATTTGAAGGGAAAGGATTAACAGTAACAGAAAAAGATGGTAAGGTATATGTTTCTATGGAAAACAAATTACTTTTCGAATCAGGAAGTTGGACAGTGGGTTCTGAAGGTAAAAAAGCGGTGGATTTAGTTGGTAAAGTTTTAGGAGACAATCCAGATATTTCCGTTTTAATTGAAGGTCACACGGATAATGATAAAATCACTGGAACTATTGGAGGTGGAGTGGAAAACAACTGGGATTTATCTACAAAACGCGCAACTGCAATCGTAAATATTTTATCGGCTAATGCTAAAGTAAAAAAAGAAAACTTAACAGCTGCTGGTCGTGGTGAGTATGCTCCTTTAATGAGTAACGAAACAGCTGAAGGTAAAGCAAAAAACAGAAGAATCGAAATCATCTTAACACCTAAGTTAGATGAGATTTCAAAAATGTTGAATGACCTATAACATTTCATAAAAGATTGATAAAAAAGGCTTGAGTTCTAAATTCAAGCCTTTTTCTTTGGTTGAAACTTTGTAACTTTGAACTTTAAATTTTCAAATTCTGAAATGAACTATACAACACTACCTAATACCGAACTAAAAGTCAGTAAAATCTGTTTAGGAACGATGACTTTTGGAAATCAAAATACTGAAAGTGAATCGCATTCGCAATTGGATTATGCCATTGAAAAAGGAATTAATTTTATCGATACGGCTGAAATGTATCCAATTGGCGGTAACGCTCAAATCTTTGGAAGTACCGAACGTCACATCGGAACTTGGATTAAGAAAATTGGTGCATCTGAACGTGAGAAATTGGTTTTAGCTACCAAAATTGCTGGACCAAATCGCGGAATGGAATACATTCGTCAACCATTAGATTTTTCGAAGAAAAGCATTCACGAAGCAGTAGAATTGAGTTTAAAAAATCTTCAAACCGACTATATCGATTTATACCAAATGCATTGGCCAGAACGTGTGATGAACATGTTTCAAAAACGAGGTGTTCAGGAATTAGATCCAAAATGGCAAGACAATATTTTTGATGTATTAACTGTTTATGACGGATTAATCAAGGAAGGAAAAATCAAACATATTGGACTTTCAAATGAAAATCCTTGGGGTGTGATGCGTTTTTTAATGGAAAGTGAAAAACACGGTTTGCCTAGAATTGCCACGATTCAAAATCCATTTTCATTGTTGAATCGATTGTATGAAGTAGGTTTGTCAGAAATTGGAATGCGTGAAAATGTTGGATTATTAGCGTATTCACCATTAGGTTTCGGATTTTTGTCTGGAAAATATTTGAACGGTTATCCCGAAAATTCTCGTATGAAATTGTTTCCAAATTTCGTTCGTTATACCAATGAAAATTGTTTTAAAGCAACCAAACTATACAAAGAATTAGCCGAAGCAAACGGATTAACGTTAACGCAAATGGCGATTGCTTTTGTAAACCGTCAAAAATTTGTGACTTCAACGATTATTGGAGCCACGACTATGGAACAATTACAAGAAAATATTGCTGCTTTTGACACGATTTTATCCGATGAAATTGTGGCTGAAATAGAGAAAATTCAGGAGTTAATTCCGAATCCGGCGCCTTAATAAAGTAAAAAAACCTGACAAGTTCATGAAGCCTGTCAGGTTTAAAATTTTACAAATTATCTATAAACTTATCCTTTGGATATTTGATTTTATAGCTAATTCTGAATTTCTTGGTTTCTCCAGCGCCTAGTTTAACATCCCAAGTTAGAATTCCGGTTTCTGGGTTTACTTTTGCTTTTCCGTTGTCTAACAATTCGATGGTAATTTCTTTATCAGTGCTTATTGGATATTGATCTTTTAACAACATTTCAATGGCTTCTTTTTTGTTGTTTTTTACGGTGATATCATACGTAAACGTTTGTTCTTTATAACCTGATAAGAATTTAGTTCCTGATTTATCTGCGATTTTCTCACGTTTGATGGCGATTTTTTTATCTCTTCCCATACTCAAATTCAACGTATCTGAAGTTTGATTTGGGTTAATCATTGTTTTACCAACATACATACCTTCGAAGATAATATTCGCTTCACCAGGTAATAAATTGAATTTTGAATATTCGCTAATTTCAGCTAATAAAAAAGCTTCTTTTTCCACTTTTGGAACCGCATAATATTTATATGTTGCAGGTAATTTCAAATCTTTTAAGGCTACACTATGCGCTTTTCCATTCGATAAAATGTCATACGGGATTTCAATATCAAAAGAAACATTTAATTGGTTTTCGTTGATTGTTGTGTAGTTTGATAGAGATGATTCTGTTTTATCTTTTTTAATGCCATAAGCAGTAACAACTACCTCATTCATTTTAGTGTCATCATTTATATATCCATAATTTCTTGGATATCCAAATCGTAAAAACCAAGCTTGTAAAATCGGAGCCGTATTATTTTGATTTGGATTGCCGCTTGAAAGTGTCAGTTTTACTTTTTTCCAATCGATTCCTGTGTTTTGTACCACTTTTGCTTTGTACATTAAGTTGATTGGCGAATTGATATTGTCGGCACGCAAATCGTAAAATGGCGACCATGAAGCGTTGTTGGTTAAATAATTAATATCAAGATTTACTGAGCTTGCTGTATCTGTCATTACTTGTATAACCAATTTTCCTTGTGAGGTTTTTTCTTGTTTTTGCGTATTCAATTCTAATTTAGAATTCAGTTTTGATAGTTTGTCTTTTAACTTGTTTTCCTTTTCATAAAGCACATCAACTAAATTGCTCAATTCGTTTCTTTTCGCACGGTAATAATCTACTAGTTTGATTAATTCGGTAACATTTAAACCTGAGTTTTGCCCAGCAACGTTTTGATTTTTATCTAATAAATCAATCGTTTTGGAATAGGAAACTTTTTCATTGGCAATTTTTCCCATTTCTTTTTCAATGAGCATAATGCTATCTCTAACTCTTTTTATCATCGGATTACTTTCATCAATTTCGTATTCCGAAATAAAATTGCGAGTAAATTGAACTGATAAAACGGTAACATTTGCTGGAGCTCCAATTTGAATGGTGTTTTCATTTACATAATCCGCCACATTTTTAATAACAATTTCACTAGTTCCAGAAGGAAGTGTAACAGCAGCCGATTGTAATAACTCAGCCGAATTGCTATAAACAGTTGCGCTTTTAATTTTAGCGGAAGTAAAAATAGGTTTTTGAGCAAATGCGATTGCAGAAACCAGAACGATTAAAAGTGAAAATATTTTTTTCATTTGATATAGTTTTTAGTTTATTCTTTTTAAATAATAATTGGTTTTTCTGAACCAACTTGATTGATTTCCATTAGGATAACTGTGAATGTATTGTAAAGTAATGAGATTGTTTTTTAGAAAAATAATTGTGAATTTTCCATTTAATGGAGCTCCTCTGTTCATGTAAGACAATTCAGATGGGAGTTGATTAAATAGAATTTCTTTTTGACCAATTGTTTGAAAGAAGTCTTTTAAATCTTTACCAGTAACGATGTTGTTTCGTTTTCCGATGTACAAATTATTTATTTTATAAGGATTATTTGGCATTGATTCCTGCCATCCTGTTTCGTACAAATATAAAAGTTCCCATTTTGAGTCAGCTGATATAGAATCAATTTTTGCTGGAATCGAAATTTCTTTAATGATTTTCGTGTGTTTCGAAATAGAATCATTTATAGTAACCTGATTGAGTTTTCTTTCAAACAAGAATCGCTCTTTAGTTTCTTCTTGTGAAAATGATACTATTGAGGTTAACAAAAGGAATGTTAAAATTATTTTTTCCATCTCTATAAACTTTAGTGTTTCTAGTATAGAGTGAAATAAAATACAAAAGGTTGGGAAGCTTATAAAAAATTTGTAAAATTGTAAGAAAATATAGAATTATGATACGACTGCTTTTATTGTTTATTATATTTATAGGAAGTTTTGTTAATGCCCAGAAAAAGTATCATTTTGATTATGCATTGTTGTATAAAAACGAATCAAATACTGGAAAAAAAAGCACAAGTTTATACTTTATAAATTCCAGAAACAATACTTATCAAATGTATGTTCACGAAGATAAAGATTCTATAGATTCAATTATACATTTTATTGATTACAAAGGAATAACTTCTAATTCGAAAGTAAATATAAACCTTTTTTATAAAGCAGAAACAATTACTAATGATTGTGGTTCAGTTCTAAAGTTTACAAATCAATATAAGTACAACTCTAAAAATTACACAATTGAAAAATATAAAGACACTTTGATTAATGATACTACTTATTTTCATTATTCAATTAAATCTTTAAAAAGTCTAAAGTATCAAAAAAGAAAAAAAATTCAAACAGAACATTTTATAATTGATAAAGAGAGTAGTGATTTCGAGCCTTTTTTATATCAGCCATTATTATATAATTTATATAATGATAATAAAACTTTACCTAATGGAAAATTAAAAATGAGTTATTATATAGATGTAAACGGAAAATTAACTTTTAAACGAGAACTCTATAAAGCGATACTATCTGATAAATACTTAACAATTCCAGAAGAATGCGATTATACTAAAACCCTAAAATAAGTTTTGCAATAGTAAAATAGATTAAAATTCCAAAAATATCATTGCTTGTGGTAATAAACGGACCTGTTGCTAATGCTGGATCAATTCCATATTTGTTTAAAGTGATAGGAACAAAAGTACCAATCATTGAAGCAATAATTATTACCGTAATTAAAGCTACTGAAACAGTTACTCCAATTATATAGTCAACTCCAATTATAAAATGACTTCCAAGCATTAGAATTGTTGCTAAAATTAATCCGTTTAGAACGCTTAACTTCAACTCTTTAAATAATCGAAACCAGATTGTACCTCCAAGTGTATTGTTTGCCAAACCTTGAACAATAATCGCAGAAGATTGAACTCCAACGTTTCCAGCCATCGCTGCGATTAATGGTGTGAAAAAAAATAGAATGCCATAACTTTCCATAGCACCTTCAAATTGACGAGAAACTTTCACGGCAATAAAACTTCCCATTAGGGCTAAAACCAACCAAGGCAAACGTGCTTTTGTCAGTTCTAAAATACTATCATCGGCTTCAACGTCTTGCGAAATACCCGCCGCTAACTGGTAATCTTTGTCGGCTTCTTCTTTGATGACATCGATAATATCATCAATCGTAATTCTTCCAACTAAACGACCTAATTCGTCTACAACTGGAATGGCTTCCAAGTCGTATTTTTGCATAATTCGGGCAACTTCTACATCTTTTGTGTCTACTTTTACGTAATCTACTTTTTTGATATATACATCACTAATAGGTGTTTTTGTTGAGGTTGTCAATAAATCTTTTAATGATAAACGACCTTTTAATCGTTCTTCGTCATCTACCACATAAATTGAATGCACTCTTGAAACATTTTCGGCTTGTGCGCGCATTTCTTTTACGCAAGTTAAAACGTTCCAGTTTTCGTTGACTTTCACTAACTCTTTTCCCATTAAACCACCGGCAGAATC
>NZ_JAIWOF010000057.1 GCF_020217025.1 Flavobacterium sp.
TTCATCGTAACGTAATAAATCTACAATGTCTTTGGCGTGTTCAACGTCTTCTAATTCCGAAATTACTTGTTCTTTTTTGTACTGAGGTAATTCGGCAATAATGTCGGCAGCGTCGTCGGTACTTAATTCGTCAAGCTCTTCTGCAATTTCTTTTGGGGAAAGGTTTTTTAAGATTTTTTCACGAACTTCTTCGTCTAATTCTAACAGAATCTCGGCTGTTTTTTCAGAATCTAATGTGTTAAAAATATAACCAGCGCCATAATCATCGAGTTCTTCCATGATTTCGGCAATATCAGCAAAGTGAATATCTTCAAGAAGCAAAAGTAATTCTTGCGACTTGTTTTCACTTATAAGTTGTTCTATTTCAGATAGAAACTCTCTGCTGATTTTAAACTCCATCGGCTGCTATTTTTTGGGTAATATCTATAAATTGTTCCACCGTCAATTGTTCCGGACGGAGGTCAAAGATAGTGTCTAATTTTAAATTATCAGAGAAATTGAATGTTTTTAAGCTGTTTCGCAAGGTTTTTCTTCTTTGTTGAAAAGCAGTTTTTACTACTCGGAAGAATAATTTTTCATCACATGGTAACGAATAATCGGCTTTTCTTCTCAGTCGTAACACACCTGAATCTACTTTTGGTGGCGGATTAAAAACACTTGGCGGAACTGTAAATAAATACTCTGCTTCATAAAAAGCTTGGGTTAAAACCGATAAAATTCCGTAGGTTTTGCTTCCTTTTTTCTCGCAAATTCTTTCAGCTACTTCTTTTTGAAACATCCCAGCAAATTCTGGAATTTGATCGCGCATTTCTAAGGTCTTGAAAACAATTTGTGTCGAAATATTGTAGGGGAAATTGCCAATAATAGCAAATGGTTCGCCATTCAAAACTTCGTTTAAATTGTATTTTAAAAAGTCTTTCGAAATAATATGATTTTCCAATTTTGGATAATGAACGCCCAAATATTCCACCGATTCTTTATCGATTTCAATTACAAAGGTTTCGGTTGGTTTGTCTAATAAATATTTGGTTAAAACACCCATTCCTGGACCAATTTCTAAAATTTTAGAATAGCCTTCTAGCGAAAGTGTGTCGGCAATATCCTTTGCGATGCTTTCGTCTTTTAGAAAATGTTGTCCTAAGTGTTTTTTTGCGGTTACTTTTTCCATTTTAATTTGTTTCTCCGTAGAATTCTTCCATCACCTCTAATTCTGTTCTAAAAGCTAACATTTTATCCGCAAAAAGCTCTAAACCTTCTTGGCGTAATCTTGGCGCGTGATTTTTATAATAATCTTCTAATTTTGCTCTAGAATCTGTAAAATATTGAACAGCGTAGGTTGTTCCTCCCATTTCTTCTTCAACCAAAACGCGAACCATTTTAGCATTGGTAAATAAACCAGTCGCTAAAACATCGTTAATATGTTTGTTTTGCATCCACTTTAACCAAGCGGAATGAATGCTTTCGTCTACGTTTATCGTTACGTTGTATATAATCATTATTCTTATTTAATCGTTTAATTAATATCTTTTCTCTTGCTTATTTTTTTTCTCTAAATCGTCGAATCACCTCGCAAGGTTCTATATTGTTTTCTGCTTTCGGTATAATACAAACTATCGGGATGTTCTAAAACTACTTTTTCGTACAATGCTTTTGCTTTTTCGTTGTCTAAAAGATGTTTTCTATAAATTTCTGCCGAGAAGAATAAAGCTTCATCCTTATAAATTCCGTCTTTGTGATTGTCTAATATGTTTTGAAAATACGTTAAGGCTTTGTTGAAATCTCCTTTTTCTTCATAAATTTTCCCGACTTTGAACAAGGTTCCTTCTTCGATACTTTCTCCTTTGTGTTTTTGCAAAATGGCTAAAAAGAGTTGGAGTGCTTCTTCGTTTTTATTCTGATACAATTTTAAATCCGCTGTTGAATAGGCTTGAAGTGCTACTCGCAAACTGTCTTCGGCCGAATTGTCTTGGATTAGCAAAAACATTTCAATCGCATCATTTGCGATTAACAGACTTGGCGATTGTTTCAAAACTTTCACTTGTTGCAACGTCCAATCGAAATCTTTTTTATAGAAGTTGGCTTTTGCTAATTTCAGACTAGCTTCGTGAGCTAAAACATCATTTTTTAAATTGTCTTCTACTTGTGCATAATACAAAATGGCTTGATTGAATTTTTCATCATACACCATAATATCCGCCAATTCCATTTTAACTTCAGATTGTTCTCTCACATTTAATGGAAGTTTCAAGGTGTTTTGCAACAATTCAATTCCTAATTTCGATTGATTCAAATAAAACGTTTTAAAGTGAGCCGAGAGAATTTGCAAGTCTATTGAATACGGACTAATGCCATATTTTTTCAACAACTCTTGAAGTTTTAAATCAATAGCAGGATAGTCTTTTGAAGTTGCTGATTCCATTTCCATAGAAATTAGAAAATGATGCGCTTGCATTTGTAAATCTAAGTTTTGTGTATTTTCTAAAACAAAACTTAGAATCGTTTTCGCATCTTCATATTGTTTTTCTTCCATTGCCATTTTAGCAAGGGTAACAATATTTATGAATGAATCAGGATTTCTTTTGTAAACTGCTTTCTCTTGAATAAACGCTTTTCCGTATTCTTTTTGTTGGACAAAAAACCAACTCAAAAATTGGTTCCAATATACATCTTGCGACTTTTGAGTTCTTAGCAATAAGTTTTTTCGAATAGTGGCTGCAAAAGAACCATCGGAATCGTCCATTAAATAACGATTCAGCTGATTTTGAACCATCGGAGTTCCGTCAGGAGTGTTGAAACCATAATCTAATAATTTATTTAGCATCAATTCCAAATTACCTAATTGCCCTTGAATCATTGCAGTTTGATAATCGAAATTTAGATTTGGGTTTTTCTTTTGTGCGGTTTCATACGCTTTTAATGCCCAAGGCAACAATACTTTTTTCTCGAATGAATTGGCAATTTGGTAAGCATAATTTGGCTCTTTTTCAATTTCTTGAATGGCTAATTCGTAATTTTTTTCTGCTTTATCCGTATTTTTTTGAAGTTGGTAATTGTAACCAAGTTCAACTAATAGTAAAGGTTGGTTGTATTTGTCTTTTCTTTTGGTAATGGCGTTTTCTGCTTTGTCATATTGTTGCAATTGTTGGTAACATTCTACTACTTTTTGAAAGAAGAAATAATTCGAAGGTTGTTTGGTCGAAATTTCTTCAAATAGAGTAAGTGCTTTTTGAAACTCGCCTTTATCAAAATAGTCCAATGCCAATTGCTCATTCTGTGCCGAAACCCAAAACGAGGACAAAAACAAAATGAAAAAAGCTATTTTTTGCAACATAAATAAAACAAATAATGTACTAAAGTAACACTTTTTAGCGTCAAATTAGTACATTATTTTATAAAGATTAACGTTTAGTTAATGATATCAAATCCTGTATATTTTCTTAAAACTTCAGGAACCACGATGCCTTCAGGCGTTTGATAGTTCTCTAAAATTCCAGCTAATACTCTTGGTAATGCTAATGAACTTCCGTTCAACGTGTGTGCCAATTGGTTTTTACCTTCTTTGTCTTTGAAACGTAATTTTAAACGATTTGCTTGGAAAGTTTCAAAATTAGAAACCGAACTAATTTCTAACCAACGCTCTTGTGCTGTTGAATACACTTCAAAATCATACGTTAAAGCAGAAGCAAAACTCATATCACCACCACATAATCTTAGAATTCGGTATGGTAATTTCAATTCTTGTAAAATTCCTTTTACGTGTTCCACCATTCCATCTAATGCTTCGTAAGATTTATCAGGATGTTCAATGCGAACAATTTCTACTTTGTCAAATTGGTGTAAACGATTTAATCCACGAACGTGAGCACCATAAGAACCTGCTTCGCGACGGAAGCATGGCGTATAACCTGTGCAAAGAACTGGTAAATCATTTTCGTTTAACAACACATCTCTAAAGATATTGGTTACTGGAACTTCAGCTGTTGGAATTAAATATAAATCATCAACACCAACATGGTACATTTGTCCTTCTTTGTCAGGTAATTGACCAGTTCCAAAACCAGAAGCTTCGTTAACCATATGAGGAACTTGGTATTCTAAGTAACCAGCATCGGTGTTTTTATCAAGGAAATAAGTGATTAAAGCGCGTTGTAATTTAGCACATTTTCCTTTGTAAACTGGGAAACCTGCGCCTGTGATTTTAACGCCTAATTCAAAATCAATTAAATCGTATTTTTTAGCTAATTCCCAGTGTGGTAAAGCACCTTCGTGTAATTTCGGAATTTCACCTTCTTGAAAAACGTTTAAGTTTTCTTCAGGTGTTTTCCCTTCTGGAACAATGTCGGCTGGTAAATTAGGTAATTTGTATAATTCTTCTTGTAATTTAGCGGCATACGTGTTTAAAACTTCGGTTAATTCTTTGTCTTTTTCACGAAGTTGAACTGATTTTTCTTTTAAGATTTCAGCTTTTGCTTTTTCGCCACTTTTCATTAAATCTCCAATGTCTTTGGATAGCTTGTTCGACTCGGATTTGATAGTGTCTAATTCAACTTGAGTTGCTCTTCTTTTCTCGTCCAATGCAATTACTTCTTCGATTGCACTTTTAGCATCTAAGTTTTTCTTAGCTAATCGTTTTACTACTTCGTCTTTGTTTTCTCTAATGTACGCTATCTGTAACATAATATATAGGATTTTAAGGATGCAAATTTAAGAAATTGGATTCAGATAATACATAAAAAACGATTTCACTTATATGTTTTTATGAATTGATGAAATTCTTACAAAAAGTAGTATTAAAACGAAGATATTGTTGTATATTCGCTTGATTTTTATGTAAATTGATAATTTTAAGCTTAATTCTATTGGTTTTTAATAAAGTAAAATTACATAAAAGTTCCCCCAAAATTTTATAACCTACAAAAAATGAAAAAAATTACTTTAAGTTTATTACTCTTATTTGGAGTTATCGGTTTTGCCCAAACGGATAATTCTGAATTTGATAGAATGGTAGAAGCAGAAATGAAGTCTGCTTCAGCAACCATAAATTTTAGAGCCAACCCCAATACTCAAAATTATGATATTAGTTATCATGAGTTGCGATTTAATGTAGATCCGAATAATACCACCCCATACATAAGTGGAATAGTTACTACAACTTTTACTGCATTAAGCGATATGAATGTTGTGACTTTTGATATGGCAACTGCTTTAGTAGTGAGTTCAGTAACAATGAATAGTTCTAGTCTAACTTTTAGTCAAAGCAATTACGAGTTGAATATTAATTTACCTGCAACTTTAGTTTCGGGTAATTCTGCAACAGTTGTAATTACGTATGCAGGTTCTCCGCCTCAAGCAGAAGGGGCATTTACTAGAGGAACTCATAGTGGTACTCCAGTGATTTTTACACTTTCTGAACCCTACGGAGCAAGAGATTGGTGGCCTTGTAAACAAGATTTGAATGATAAAGTAAATGCAATAGATGTTTATATTACTGCACCATCTGCTTATGTTAGTGTTTCTAACGGGATAGAGGTTTCTCAAACCGTATCTGGAGCAAATAAAACAACCCATTTCCATCATAATTACCCAATTCCAGCTTATTTAATTGCTATTGCCGTTACAAACTATCAAATTTATAATCAGCAAGGAGGATTAGGAACTGTTGCAAGTCCTTATTTTCCTATTGTGAATTATTTATATCCTGAAAGTTATGCTTCTGCAACTTCTGCAACACAATTAGGAACTACTCCAACAATTATAAATTTATACGAATCTTTATTGGAGCCATATCCATTTAGAAATGAAAAATACGGACATGCTCAATTTGGTTGGGGTGGCGGAATGGAGCATACAACGGTTTCTTTTATGGGGAGTTTCGGAAGAAGTTTAATAGCTCATGAAATGGCACATCAATGGTTTGGCGATAAAATCACATGCGGTTCTTGGAAAGACATTTGGTTAAATGAGGGACTTACAGAATATATGTCTGGATTAGTAGTTGAAAATTTAGACGGAGCTACTCCATTTGTGACATGGAAAACTAATAAAATAAATTCTATTACTTCACAAACTACAGGATATGTCTATCTTCAAGATTCTGATTTAACAAACGTAAATAGAATATTTTCTTCTAGATTAACATATGATAAAGGGTCTATGGTAACGCATATGTTGCGATGGAAATTAGGTGATGTTGCATTTTTTCAGGCGTTAAAAAATTACTTAGCAGATTCTTCACTAGCTTATGGTTATGCGTTGACTGGAGATTTAAAATCACATTTAGAAAATGTATATGGTTCAAGTTTGACGGAGTTTTTCAACGATTGGCTTTACATGCAAGGCTATCCTACATATACCATTACGGCTCAAAATTGGGGTGCTGGTCAGGCAAAAATTACAGTAAGTCAAACACAGTCGCATGCGTCAGTTTCTTTTTTTGAAATGCCTTTAGAAATTAGACTAACAAGTGCTGGAGGTATAAATCATGATGTGGTTGTAAACAACACAGTTAATAATCAAGAATTTGTAGTGCCAGTTCCGTTTGTTGTGGCTGGAGTAACATTTGATCCTAACAAACATATTATTTCTAAAAATAATGTGGTAACATTAGCAAATGCATCTTTTGAATTAGAGCAAACAATTTCAGTTTACCCAAATCCAGCAAATGATGAATTACACATTATGATGCCTACGACTACCCAATTAGAAAAAGTAGAAATTTATAATACGTTGGGGCAATTATTGGCAACACATCAAACAGCAGATTTCAGAATTGACAATTTAAGTTCGGGAATGCATGTTATGAAAATCACCACTTCAGAAGGTGCAATTCATAAAAATTTTATAAAAAAATAGTTCCAAAATAAAATAATGATGAAAAGTAAGGTGAAAACCTTACTTTTGTCGTTTAAATAAATGCATAAAAATGATTCAAGTAGCACAAATATTATTCATATTATCAGTTTTAGTAATTCTTCACGAATTTGGTCACTACATAACGGCTAAAATGTTCAAAGTACGAGTAGAGAAATTTTACTTGTTTATGGATGCTGGTTTTTCTTTAGTGAAAAAGAAAATTGGTGAAACAGAATGGGGAATCGGATGGTTACCATTAGGAGGTTATGTAAAACTTTCAGGAATGATTGACGAAAGTATGGATACAGAACAAATGAATGCTCCTGCAGAACCTTGGGAATTCCGTTCAAAACCAGCTTGGCAACGTTTGATTATTATGTTGGGTGGAATTATCGTGAATGTAATCTTGGCTTGGTTGATTTTTACCATTATGTATGCAACTGTTGGACAGAAATTCATTGCTACTGAAAAAATTCAAGAAAACGGATTAGCATTTGGTGAAGTAGGTCAGAAAGCAGGATTTAGAAATGGCGATAAAATTCTTTCAGTAGATGGAAAACACCAACCAAGTTTTAACCGATTGACATTAGATGTTTTACTTGGTGATAAAGTTGAGGTAGAACGTAATGGTCAAAAAGTAGATGTGATTTTAACCGATGAAATGAAAGGTGAAATCATCAGTAAAGAAGGGAAAGAGTTTGTTGGGCCTCGTTTTTTAGGATCAGTAGTAGATTCTGTAGTTCCAAAATCGCAAGCTGAAATCGCAGGATTAAAAAAAGGGGATAAAATAAAAGCAGTAAACGGAACATTCTTCAATTATTATGATGAATATAAAGAAAATATTTCTAAACATAAAAATGATAGTATTTCCTTATCTATTTTAAGAGGTACCGAAGTATTAACTTTAAAAGCCAAGGTAGATAAAGAAGGGAAATTAGGGTTCTTTAATAAACCCTTAGATAAATCAGATTACGAAGTAAATAATCAATTGTCTTTTGGACAAGCAGTTCCAGCTGCAGTCAAAGAATCTTGGGCATTATTGGTTTACAATGTAAAACAGTTCAAATTAATATTACGTCCTAAAACAGAAGCTTACAAACATGTTCAAAGTCCAATCGGAATTGCACGTCGTTTACCAGATACCTGGGATTGGGAATTCATTTGGAATTTTACCGCTTTATTCTCAATCGGATTAGCCTTTATGAACTTGTTACCAATACCTGGATTAGATGGAGGACACGCTTTATTTACAATAGTTGAAATGATTACGGGGAAAAAATTATCAGACAAAGCAGCAGGTTATGTTCAAACCGCTGGAATGATTATCTTGTTGACCTTAATGGCTTTAACTTTCGGAAAAGATATTTACCAATTAGTGGTAGATAAACTTTTGTAATTTTTTCAATAAAATAATTTGCGATAACAAAAAATCAGTTTATATTTGCACTCGCTAAAAAGATAAATACCTTCCTCCTTAGCTCAGTTGGTTAGAGCATCTGACTGTTAATCAGAGGGTCCTTGGTTCGAGCCCAAGAGGGGGAGCAACTTTTTAGCAAAACATAAACCTTTGAGGTGATTCCTCCTTAGCTCAGTTGGTTAGAGCATCTGACTGTTAATCAGAGGGTCCTTGGTTCGAGCCCAAGAGGGGGAGCAATAAAAAACCGATACAATTTGTATCGGTTTTTTTATTTCTAATCTCGTCTCAACCAACCTGTAACACTCAATCGAGGTTTGTGGCTTTCCAAAACTTCATGAACCAATTCATTACTTTTAAAGAACACTGTTTTTCTATTGGTAGGCGCTATTTTTTGAGTCACATCGCCATCATAAATGCATAATTCGCCACCATCTTCAGGTTGCCAATTTTCGTTCAAGTAGGTAATCATCGAAAACTGTCGGCTCGAATTATCTTGGAATTGGTCTAAATGTTTTCTGTAAAAACTACCTTTATCAAACAAGGCAAAATGAAATTCATAACCTGTAATTCCAGTATAACAGCTGCGGTTCAAATACGATACAAAAGCATCTACTTGATCTAAAAAAGCATTTTCATGTTCGTTGTTGTTTGCTCTATCTAACCAATAAATCGCATCGCTTCGTATTGCCGAATTTTGAGTCAGTTTTGCCGCATTTCCTATTCCGGCAGCTTTTAATAAATTTTGTTCTTTCAATTCAAACAATCTCTTAACCAAGTGTTGCGCCAATTCTTCCGATACAAAATGTTCTACAATGCCTACTTTCGAATCCAAATAACTCGAAATTAAGGTTTCAAAACAATCTTCCATTTTATTTACGTTGTAAAATACCGTACAAAGATATCATTTCCTTTTTTAATTTGGGCGTTCCCACAAGGGTCGGGCTTTCCGTTATAATCTTTGTTTATAAAATTGGGCAATTTTACAAACAAAGGATTTCCACTACAAATGAAATTCACCGAACTCAACTAAAGCTAAAACTGGGTGAGGTAATCCCTAACGCGAACCTCGTTTTCAATTAAAATTAGTATTTTTACAAAAACCTTTCAGCATGCAACATCTTTTAAAAGTTTCAGAAAACACACAGCTTTCATGGTGTAATTTAAGCATTCAAAATCGAATTTCTTTTCTGCCTCAATTAGCTAAACTACTTATAGAAAATAAAGAGGAATACGCAGCCTGCATCACTACTGAAATGCACAAACCCATTTCGCAAGCTATTGCTGAGGTTGAAAAATGTGCGCTTTTATGTAATTACTATTATGAAAATGCCGAATCTTTTTTAGCTACAAAAAACATAAAAACCGAAGCTTCTGAAAGTTTTGTTACCTACGAACCTTTAGGAGTCATTTTAGGCGTAATGCCATGGAATTTTCCGTTTTGGCAAGTATTTCGATTTGCGGTTCCAACACTTATTGCCGGAAATACTGTTGTGGTTAAACACGCAAGTAATGTTCCAAAATCAGCCGAATTAATTCAGAAAATATTCGAGCAAGCGGGTTTTCCAAAAGGTTGTTATCAAGATTTACCAATTCCAAGTAGCGAAGTAGCGAATATCATCGCAAATCCAATCATTAAAGCCGTTTCATTAACCGGAAGCGAACAAGCCGGAATCGCAGTTGCTACAGAAGCTGGAAAACATTTAAAAAAGTGCGTTTTAGAATTAGGCGGAA
>NZ_JAIWOF010000058.1 GCF_020217025.1 Flavobacterium sp.
GCAATGCTTTCATCATTTTAGAAGATGCTAATCTAGAAAAAGCAGTAACAATAGCTGTCAATGCCCGAATGCAAAATGCAGGTCAAAGTTGTATTGCAGCGAAACGATTTTTAGTTCACGAAAATATAGCAGAAGAGTTTGTAGCAAAATTCAAAGTTGCCATTCAAAACTTAAAAACAGGGAATCCGTTAGATAAGGAAACACAAATTGGTTCGTTAGCAAGAGTAGATTTGGCAGGAGAATTGGAAGCTCAAGTTCAAAAATCTATTGAAATGGGAGCTAAGCTAATTGTTGGTGGAAATAGAAAGGAAGCTTTTTATGAACCCACAATTTTAACCAATGTAACCACAGAGATGCCTGTTTTCAATGAAGAAACTTTCGGACCTGTTGCAGCAATAATAACTTTCAAAACTATTGAAGAAGTAATCGAATTAAGCAATCAATCGGAATTTGGTTTAGGGGTTTCTATCTTTACCCAAGATATTGATTTCATCAAAACCAAGATTTCATCCTTTAACGAAGGTGCTGTTTTCATCAATGAAATGGTAAAATCCGATCCAAGATTACCTTTCGGAGGCATCAAAAAATCAGGCTACGGTAGAGAATTAGCCGAAGACGGCATCAAAGAATTTGTGAATGTAAAAACAGTTGTAATAAATACTTTTTAATATGAAAAAATTAGCCATCATGCTTTTGGCAACTCTAGGTTTCTCCTGCAAACCTTGCGAAGAAAAGCTTCAATCTGAAAAACAAAACATCACTACTATTTTAGATAATTGGCACAAAGCGGCTGCAGCTGCAAATTATGAAGCGTATTTTGGAGCGATGTCAGAGGAATCCATTTTCATCGGAACAGACGCCACTGAAAATTGGAACAAAAAACAATTTCAAGCGTTTGCAAAACCTTATTTTGATAAAGGAAAAGCATGGAACTTTAAAGCAATCGAACGCAATATCTATTTTAGCGAAAATAGGAAAATGGTTTGGTTTGATGAATTATTAAGTACGCAAATGAAAATTTGTCGCGGTTCAGGTGTTTTGGTTCAAGAAAATGGGCAGTGGAAAATTAAACACTATGTGCTTTCAATGACGGTTCCAAATGACAATGTGGATGAAGTTGTAAAAATAAAATCGGTAATAGAAGATAAAATTCTTTCCGAAAAGAAGTAAAAATAAACATAAGTAATAGTTAATCCCAAGATAATTTGTCTTGGGATTTTTTATGTCCAAATGTTAAAAATTTAATTTTTTTCTGTTTGAGAAAACCAATGAGAAATTGTTTACGTAAATACAACTAAACAAAAATCTCAAACGTCATGAAAATAAATAGAAAAATCAAAATTGCTTTAGGATGTATCTTCGGAATATTCCTGATTTTATTTGTGGTTTTAGTAGTTCACATCGCAATTGCAAAACCTTTAGTCATAGATAACGCTTCATTACAAATTAGCCGAATTGACTTCAAAGAACCAATAGATTCGCTTAAAGCAAAAGAAATTCATCGAAATTTAAAATCCATTCCAGGAGTAAAAACGGATAGATTGAATAAAGAAACAGGTGTTTTAGTATTCTTTCACGACATCAAGGTTGCAGATTCAAAAACTATTTACAATAAGCTTATGGCTATGGGTAATTATAAAGCAGAACGTTTTGTACTTCCAAAAGAATTAGAAAATAAAACTGCTTGTCCTGTTATGTCTGAAGACAGTTTCAGTTATAAATTTTCAAGAGGAATTCAACGAATTTTTAATTAATTTCTAAATACTATTACTATGAAAAATTTTTCAAAACTAGCCTTATTGGCTTTATTTATTGCATCGGGAGCGTTTGTTACTTCTTGTAGTGACGATGACGATCAAGCACCAGAACCAGCAACTTTGTATGCAAAATTAGGTGGAACTACTATGGTTTCTGACCCCAATAACCCTGGTCAAATGATTGAACAAGGTCGTTTAAGTTATCGTTCTGTAGTGGATTCAACTATTACTTTAATTGTTTCTGACATTGTTGTGGGAGCAGAAGGTAATCTAGGACAACATTTTGCACCAGTAATTTCTGAAGCTTTAAGTGGAAATACAACCAATGTTGCTATTTTGAGCGACAATTTAACTGATTTCTTTTCAGCAAATACAGGAGGAGGCGCTACTAATTCTTATACAGGATTAAATATGGTGGCAGCACATGATCCAGCTCAAAATCCACGTATGGGTAAAAAATCTAATGATGCCGAATACGATAAATTTATAGGATATGTTGGAGCAGCAGCTGGCTTAAATGGGGTTACTGATCCTGCTTTGATTGGTGAAGTTGTTGCCGTGTTAGAATCATTGAGAGCTCCTATCGTTCAGGAGTAAGTTTGTTTTTTGTTTTAATGGAAAACGTCCCGATATTTCGGGACGTTTTTTTATTTATTATAAATATGTTCTTTTAAATTTTTAAACATATCTACTGTCATGTTTTCTAAATTGAAATCGTTTTTCCAACCCCAATCTTCTCTCGCCGAAGTATCATCAATACTTGCTGGCCAACTATCAGCAATTTTCTGACGGAAATCAGGTTCGTAGCTTAATTCAAAATTTGGATAGTGTTTTTTAATTTCTTCACCAATTTGTTTCGGAGTAAAACTCATGGCTGCTAAATTATAAGCAGAACGAATTTTAACATTTTCTGCTGGAGCTTGCATAATTCCGATAGTCGCTTTAATCGCATCGTCCATATACATCATTGGTAATTCTGAATTTTCAGATAAGAAACTCGTGAATTTCCCATCGGTAATCGCTTTGTGATAAATATCTACTGCGTAATCTGTAGTTCCTCCACCAGCTTCAGTACTCCAGCTAATCAAACCAGGATAACGAATACTTCTTACATCTACACCATATTGTTTGTGATAATATTCACACCATCTTTCTCCTGTTTGTTTCGAGATTCCATAAACCGTTGAAGGTTCCATAACTGTATACTGAGGCGTGTTATGTCTAGGAGTTGTAGGTCCAAAAACCGCAATACTCGAAGGCCAAAAAACCTTTTTAATTTTTCCTGCTTTGGCTAAATTTAAAACATGAAACAACGAATTCATATTTAAATCCCAAGCAAATGCCGGATTTTTCTCAGCGGTAGCCGAAAGCAAAGCCGCCATTAAATATACATCAGTAATTTGATATTTTTCAAGTAAGTGTTCAATTTGATTGTAATCAAGTGCATTTACCACTTCAAAAATTCCATTATTAACTACATCATTTTCTAATTTTCTAATGTCTGATGCGATAACGTTATTAACTCCGTAAGTTGCTCTTAATTTTGCTGTAAGTTCAGTGCCTATTTGTCCACAAGCACCAATAATTAAAATTTTCGTATCCATTTGGTTGTGTAAATGAGGTAACAAATATACTATTTTGCCTTTATTTTGCAGATGGATTTTTGTGATATTTTTACAAATTGCAACCTAAATTTAAATATTTAATAAATTAACATCTTGTAAATGGTTTTTCTTAATTGATTAACAAATTTGGTGTTAAGATAATATTAGAAAAAACACAGCATTCGGCAAACATTTGTACCTTTGCTTTTTAATTTATCCGAATGAAAGTTTTCTTATGTAGTTTATCGCTTTTAGTTTTCACATTGATTTCATGCGAAAATGAAAATCAGCAACTAGAGGCCCAAAAAGTAGCTCAAAAAAACGAAGCTGTTTTTAAGAACATTTCGAAAATGTGGCAATTTAATTTTCCAACGCCTAGACCTGAAGTAGCAGCTACTTTAGGCAGATGGAACGAGTGGCGTCAATTTGAAATTGAAATGCTTCAAAAACCACAATCTACATTATCAGCTTTTCAAATGAAAACTAAAAATTTGTCTTCAAAAGCAGATACTTTAGCGATAACAATTCCTTTCGAATATGATAAACCTCAGATTTTAAGTAGAATTACGACTTTAAATACTAAGTTAAAATCACTCGAAACTTTCATGAATTTACAAGTAATTCCAGAGCAACGTATTGCTAAGTTAATTCCAGAAATTAACGAGGAAATTAAAGGTTTGTATAAACAATGGGATGAAATCATTATCAAAAAAGCAATTCCAAAGGAAATCGGAGAAGAATTAATGTTGAGAGCTTTGGATACAGCTAGAAACGCAAATCCAGATGAAATGCGAAAGAAGATGGAAATTTCAGATAAAAAATAAAGAAAGTTTTGAGCAAGTCCGACATTATATCCATTTACGATAAGTCACCAAAGATTTCCGTTATAGAAAGTACATTCGCAGCACGCCAAAAGTCTCAAATGACTGGTTTGGTTGGGTCGTCGTTGTCTTTTGTGGCACATTCGCTGTTTAAAAAATCAGAACTTCCTTTCCTGATTTTATTCAGTAATAAAGAAGAAGCGGCGTATTATTTAAATGATTTGGAGCAATTAATTAATGCCGAAGACGTACTTTTTTACCCAAGTTCGTACCGAAGACCCTATCAAATTGAAGAAACCGATAACGCTAATGTTTTGTTACGTGCTGAGGTTTTAAACCGAATTAATTCCAGAAAAAAACCTGCGATTGTTGTTTCCTATGCCGAAGCCATTTTCGAAAAAGTGGTTACCCGAAAAGAATTAGAGAAAAACACGTTGAAATTGTCAGTTGAAGACAAACTTTCTATTGATTTTATTAATGAAACCTTGTTTGAATACAATTTCAAACGCGTAGATTTTGTTACCGAACCGGGCGAATTTTCAGTTCGTGGTGGAATTATTGATGTATTTTCGTTTTCCAATGATAATCCATACCGAATTGAATTTTTTGGTAACGAGATCGACAGCATCAGAAGTTTTGATGTTGAAACACAATTATCGATTGAAAAACTGAAAAAGATTTCAATCATTCCAAATGTTGAAAATAAATTACTGCAAGAAAACCGTGAAAGTTTCTTAGATTATATCAACGAAAAAACGGTTTTAGTCATTCAAAATACCGAATTATTAGGACAACAATTAGATAAATTATTCGACAAAGCCAATGAAGCTTTCGAGAAGTTATCCAAAGACATCCAGCACGCGCCACCCGAAGAATTATTTTTAAATCAAAAGCAATTTTTAAAACGTGCTCTGGATTTTTCGGTAATCGAATTGCATGCTAACGCTGTTTTTAAAACTGATAAAAAAGTCGAATTTCATATTCAGCCACAGCCTTCGTTTAATAAACAATTCGATTTGTTGTTGAACAATTTGAGCGAAAATCATTTCAACGGATACAAAAATTATTTGTGTTGTTCCAATGATAATCAAGCGAGTCGTTTTCATGATATTTTTGAAGATATCGACGAAGCTAATCACGAAAGCATTCGCAAGCAATACAAAACCATGGTGTTGCCTTTGTTTGAAGGTTTTATCGATGAAGAAAATCAAATTGCATGTTATACCGACCATCAAATTTTTGAGCGTTACCATAAGTTTTCCATCAAAAATGGTTATTCGAAAAAGCAAACCATTACGTTAAAAGAATTGACTTCTTTGTCGGTGGGTGATTATGTAACGCACATCGATCACGGGATTGGAAAGTTTGGTGGCTTGCAAAAAATTCAGGTCGAAGGCAAAACGCAAGAAGCCATAAAATTGGTCTATGCCGATAATGATATTGTGTATGTGAGCATTCATTCGCTACACAAAATCTCAAAATACAACGGGAAAGATGGTGCGCCTCCTAAGATTTATAAATTAGGAAGTAACGCATGGAAAACCCTAAAACAAAAAACAAAAGCACGTGTAAAACACATTGCGTTCAACCTAATTCAGTTGTATGCGAAGCGAAGATTAGACAAAGGTTTTCAGTTTGCACCCGATAGTTATTTGCAAAAAGAATTAGAAAGTTCGTTTATTTACGAAGATACACCCGACCAAATTACCGCAACAGCCGACGTTAAAGCCGATATGGAAAACGAACGTCCAATGGACCGATTGGTTTGTGGTGATGTTGGTTTCGGAAAGACAGAAGTCGCGATTCGTGCAGCTTTTAAAGCGGTAGACAACGGAAAACAAGTCGCGGTTTTAGTACCAACGACTATTTTAGCGTATCAACATTACCGAACATTTTCGGAACGTTTGAAAGATATGCCGGTTACCGTAAGTTATGTGAACCGATTTAGAACGGCGAAACAAAAAGCGGATACACTTCAAAAACTGCAAGAAGGAAAAGTCGATATTTTGATTGGTACACACCAATTGGTGAATAAAAATGTGGTGTTTAAAGATTTAGGTTTGTTGATTATCGACGAAGAACAAAAATTCGGAGTCAACGTAAAAGACAAATTGAAAACCATTGCTACAAATGTCGATACCTTGACCTTAACAGCAACTCCGATACCGAGAACGTTGCAGTTTTCGTTGATGGCGGCACGGGATTTATCGGTAATTACAACGCCTCCGCCAAATCGTTATCCAATTGAAACGCACGTGATTCGTTTTAACGAAGAAGCCATTCGTGATGCAATTTCGTATGAAATTCAGCGTGGTGGGCAAGTGTTTTTCATCAATAACCGAATTGAAAATATCAAAGAAGTTGCCGGAATGATTCAACGCTTGGTGCCAGGAGCAAAAGTAGGTATCGGTCACGGTCAAATGGATGGGAAAAAACTAGAAGAATTAATGTTGGCTTTCATGGAAGGCGAATTTGACGTTTTGGTCGCAACCACCATTATCGAAAGCGGTTTAGATGTACCGAATGCGAATACGATTTTCATCAATAACGCCAATAATTTCGGATTGTCTGATTTGCACCAAATGCGTGGTCGAGTGGGAAGAAGTAATAAAAAAGCATTTTGTTATTTCATTACGCCGCCGTATTCGATGATGACGGGTGAAGCGCAAAAGCGTATTACCGCTTTGGAACAATTTAGCGAATTAGGAAGCGGTTTCAATATTGCGATGAAGGATTTGGAAATTCGTGGTGCGGGTGATTTATTAGGTGGCGAACAAAGTGGTTTTATCAACGAAATTGGTTTTGATACCTACCAAAAAATCATGAACGAAGCCATTGACGAGTTGAAAGAAAACGAGTTCAAAGACTTGTACCAAGAAGAAAACGACATCGAAACCAAAGAGTTTGTAAAAGACATTCAAATTGATACCGATTTCGAATTACTATTCCCAGATGAATACATCAACAACATTACCGAACGTTTGAATTTATACAACGAGTTAAGCCAAATTAAAGACGAAGCTACGCTACAACAATTTGAACAAAAACTAATTGACCGCTTTGGTGCGTTACCAAAACCAGCGATTGCGTTACTAAATAGCGTACGCATCAAATGGAAAGCAACCGCCATGGGAATTGAACGTTTAATGATGAAACAAGGTAAAATGATAGGCTATTTCATTGGTGACCAACAAAGTGATTTTTACCAAAGTAACCGTTTCATGAAAGTGCTACAATTTGCCCAACGCAACGGCAACGTATGTAAGATAAAAGAAAAAGAAACCAAAAATGGCTTACGTTTATTACTGACTTTTGATAATGTGAAAAGTGTAAATAAGGCGTTGGAGTTGTTGGAGGGGATTTAGTTTTTGTTTAAATCAATCCCTGGTAAGGATTTCAAATCAATGCAAAAGAAGTTAAAAACTAAACGCATTTCTAATTATAATATTTAGACTTTTAAATATCTTTATAATGATTAACATAAAAGACCATAAAGAAAAAATATATCCAATTTTAGTTTTTGGAATTATTTTAATTGTGATGTATTTTATAAATAGATATGAAAATTCAAAACCTAAAATTTCAATTTATGGAAAAGTAATAAGTTATGAAATCGCAGCAAATATTCAATCATACTATATTTATAAATTTCAATATGAGGGGAAATTTTATAAAAGCACAAAATTAACTTCTGAATTAAACAAAAAAATAATTGGTAGATGTTTTGTAGTTTATATTGACCCAAATGATCCAGATAATTCTGATTTAGATTTGAGTAGAGAAGTAAATTGTGAGAATTTTCTAATATCACCACAACGATAGCGCAATTTTAGACATGACAGGTTTATTTATCCTCTAAACAAATCATTCAAATCTCGTTTTTCTTTTAATTTCTTCAGTTTTTTCTTGTCTTGAATTGTGAAAGTTAGTAGCATGATGGCGCAAATTACCACATAAGAAAAAGCAACTACACTATAACATAATGGATAATTGTAATCGAAATAATCAATAAGAGGTTTTGAATTTCGTTTGCTATATTCAGGAGCAATTAATGTGACTAAAACACCAACTAAGACTAATCGCAGCCAATAATTTTTTAAATAATTGGGGCGATTTTCTAATTCTTGAATTTGGAAATTAAGACTTTTTAACCTTCGCTCTTTTAAATCACTCATAATTACCCAAACAACTCACTCACCACATCTTCTATCTTCGCTACTAGAACAATTTTGATTTCCGTATTTTTCAACGAAATTTTGTTGTGCTTCGAAACAAAAATAGTCGTAAAACCTAATTTTTCGGCTTCTTGAATACGTTGTTCAATGCGGTTAACGGGTCTAATTTCACCTGAAAGTCCTACTTCTCCTGCAAAGCAAAAACCTTCTGCAATGGCAATGTCTTCGTTTGAGGATAAAATAGCAGCAACAACAGCTAAATCAATCGCGGTATCTTCTACTGAAATTCCACCTGTTACGTTTAAGAATACGTCTTTTGTGCCTAATCTGAAACCAGCACGTTTTTCTAAAACGGCTAAAATCATGTTTAATCGTTTAGCGTTATACCCTGTGGTGCTGCGTTGCGGTGTTCCATAAACGGCAGTGCTTACCAAAGCTTGAATTTCTAGCATCAATGGACGCATGCCTTCTAAAGTGGTGGCAATCGCAGTTCCTGAAAGTTGTTCGTCTTTGTGTGAAATTAAAATTTCAGATGGATTGTCTACTTCGCGTAAACCAGAACCTTGCATTTCGTAAATACCTAATTCGGCAGTAGAACCAAAACGGTTTTTTAAAGAACGTAAAATGCGATACACGTGATTTCTATCGCCTTCAAATTGTAAAACGGTATCCACCATGTGTTCTAAAATCTTGGGTCCAGCAATGGTCCCGTCTTTGGTAATGTGTCCGATTAAAAGTACTGGAGTATTGGTCTCTTTGGCAAATTTTATCAACTCGGCTGTACATTCTCTAATCTGAGAAATACTTCCTGCTGACGATTCAATATAATCCGTATGCAAGGTTTGAATCGAATCGATAATAACAATATCAGGTTCAATTTCTAAAATTTGACGGAAGATATTTTGGGTTTTGGTTTCGGTTAAAATGTAGCAATTATCGCCATTAGAAGTAATACGTTCGGCACGCATTTTAATTTGTTTTTGGCTTTCTTCTCCCGAAACATAAAGGGTTTTGTAGGGTAATTTTAAAGCAATTTGCAAGAGCAACGTACTTTTTCCAATTCCTGGTTCGCCACCTAACAATGTTAGTGAACCCGGAACCAATCCGCCACCCAAAACCCGATTCAACTCGTTATCTGTTGTGTTCAATCGGATTTCTTGTGCGGTATCTATTTCTTTTACAAGTAAAGGTTTTGTAACTGCTTTAGAAGTAGCCGTTGTGGTTTTCCACGCTACTTTTTCTTCTTTTTGAACCAATTCTTCTACAATGGTATTCCATTCTTTACAGGCGTTACATTGACCTTGCCATTTTGAATATTGGGTGCCACAATTTTGGCAAAAGAAAGCCGTTTTTACTTTACTCATTTGGTGTTATTCTTGTTTTTTTTCTTCTGTTGGAGTTTCAGCTGGTACTTCCGCTGGTGCTTCTTCCGTTGGTTTGTCTGGTTTTCCTTTTAAAGCCTCGGCTCTATTTAGCATAAAATCTTTAGTAATTTCACGAATTGGTTCTTGAGTAAAAGCACGTTGATAGGTTTTAATAGCTCTCTTATAATTACCTGTTTTTTCGTAATATAAAGCTTCGTGATATGTTCCTAAAGTGGTTTTTGGATAATGTTTGTTAGCATAATCACTTAAAGTCAATAA
>NZ_JAIWOF010000059.1 GCF_020217025.1 Flavobacterium sp.
TTCATTATATGCTTTATTTTTCATGATTGCTGCTTCAATAGCTTTAAAATCCGATAATCTCGGTTTCATTTTAAAACCAAAACGTTTTTCTAATTCGTCATATTTGGCAATCAAATAATCGGTATATCCAGCATCTAATTTTAGAATTTTATCCTGAAATTCAACCATTGAAATCGGTTGGTAACCATCAAAAATAAAATAAATTGCATTTGGGATAGCTTTTGCTACTAATGAATAATGCGAAGCGCCTTTGAAAGCATCGTTTTGATATTTAAATGTAGCATTTGGAACGGCTTTAATATTGGCGTCTAATTCTGCTGCTTTTTCGTTGATTTCTTTTAAATCACCTTCGCCTGTAGCTTGATAATAGAAAACGGGTTTTACCATTTTTGCTAAACGTTCTGCTACACGTTTTTCCATTTCTGGAGCCATTTCTGGTGCTAATGAAATATAAGCATTGAAAATTGGGTTGTCTTTATACAAATAAAAGTTCAAGAAACCAGCAGTTGTGTCGTGTCCAGCAATCATTCTGAAAGGAATGGTGCGGTATTTTTTATCTACATAAGGATATAATTCCTGTCCAATAAATTCAAAGAAATTTGCTCCTGTGCCAGAAGGAAATCCCGCCTCGTCAAATTCACTATCTGCAAAACGAGTTTCGCCATAATTTTGATTTACGGCGATGATAATCATTTCTGGTAAATCGTCCCAATAAGCGCCATATTTTAAAATTCCTTCAAATGGATCTAATAAATATTCGCCATCTAAAATTAACAAAGTTGGGTAGCTTTTTTCTGGGCTAGTTGCGTATGATGCAGGCGTTACAACTGTAAAAGTTCTTGTGCCTAATTTTTTAGATTCGATAGTTTCTGGTGTGCGTTGTGCAAATAAGCATGACGATACCAATAAAGCAAAAAGGAAAAGTTTGGTTTTCATTTTAAATAGTTTGGTTAAATAGATTAGCAATTTACTAATTTATTTTTTATTTAAAATAGGTAAAAGCAAATAAGATAATAATCCTAAGAAAATGGTTAACAATGTTTGAGAAACCCAAATTAAATACCCAAAGGCAGTTCCAATCCCTTCTGAAATTCCGTATAAGCTTAATATTGAAGCTATTGCTAGAGGATATGCGCCTAAACCACCATTGGTAAATCCAACGGCCAATGTGCCAAAAATAAATCCCATAACTACAACATCAAAACTAATATCGGCAGTTTCAGGTAAAGCAAAAATAGTTACATAAAACATGGCTAAATAAGAAAACCAAATAAAAAACGAATGAAAAATGTATTTCCATTTTTCTTTCATTTTTAAGATGCTTTGCATGCCCTCGATTAAGCCAGAAAGTTTTTGTTTTAGTTTTAAGATGATGTTCCATTCGGCATAAATCCAAACCAGAATAAAAAGGACAAATAAAACAAATCCTAAAATTCCAATCCAAATTAAAGTTTCGAATTCTACACCTTTATTAACAAGGTATTTATAAATGGTATCAAATTGGGAAATAAATCCTATGGCTACAAAAAGTAAAAAAATCAACATATCCACAATGCGTTCGGCTACGATAGTTCCAAAGGCCTTGTCAAAAGGTACCTCTTCGTATTTTTTTAGGAGCATTGCTCTAGATACTTCGCCAGAGCGAGGAATGGTTAAGTTCACTAAATACGAAACACAAACAGTAAGTAAATCGTTGCGAAATTTTGTGTTATAGCCTAAGTGTTGCAAAGCAAATTTCCAACGGTAAGCTCTAGACCAATAGCCAAAAAGCGCAATAAAAAGCGATAAATAAATGTAGAAATAATCGGCTTTAATAAAACTGATTTTGATTTTTTCTAATTCATTTGGTGAGAGGGTAGTATATTGATAATAAATAATTCCCAACCCAATTAAAAGTGGGATAGTTAGACTTAAAAATTTTCGGATACTGGCTTTCAAACTAAGTTAAAGAGTTGTCTTTCTCGTTAGGGAAAACTAAAGTAGGTTTGAATTTTTTAGCTTCTTCAAAGTCCATAATTCCGTAAGAAATAATGATGATGATATCGCCACGGTGTACTTTACGAGCTGCTGGACCGTTCAATGTGATTTCGCCTGTGTTTCTTGGTCCTTTGATAGCATATGTTTCTAATCGTTCGCCATTATTAATGTTAACGATTTGTACTTTTTCACCTTCAATAATGTTAGACGCTTCCATTAAGGCTTCGTCAATGGTGATACTTCCTATGTAATTCAAATCAGCACCCGTTACGGTTACTCTATGAATTTTCGATTTTACTACTTGAATTTGCATGATGCAAAGGTAATTAATTTAGTGAAATATTATCAATTAATCTGATATTCTCAATGAAAATGGCGATAAATCCTCGATATTTTTTATTCGATTCTTTTTCAGAAACGGGTAAAAGTGTTGCTTCATCGGCGATTTCGAAATATTCCAATTGAAATTCAGGATGTTTTTCGAATTCGTTTTCAACAAATGTTGTGGTTTCTTCCGCTGAATGGTTTTGGAAAAAATCTTTAGCCGTGTTTAAAATTTGATAAATTACAGCTGCTTTTTCTCTTGCGGATTCTGATAGTCTTTCGTTGCGAGAACTCATGGCTAATCCATTTGCTTCTCTGTGAATTGGGCAACCAATAACTTCAACTGGAATGTTGTGTTTTGAAACTAATTTTTTTACAATTTGTAGTTGCTGAAAATCTTTCTCACCAAAATAAGCTTTGTTCGGTTGAACAATTTCAAAAAGACGTTTCACAATAGTTCCTACGCCATCAAAATGTCTTGGTCGGTGTTTGCCTTCCATTTGATTTTCTAAACCATCGTAATCAAAATTTTCAGAAACGGTGTTTCCTTCATAAATATCGGCAACTTCTGGCGCATAAACGATGATCTTGTTGCTTAAATCTTGCATGATTTGCACATCGCGATCTAAAGTTCTTGGATATTTATCTAAATCTTCAGCGTTGTTAAATTGCGTTGGATTTACAAAAATACTCATTACTGTTACATCGTTTTCAGAAAGCGAATTTTTAAGTAACGATAGGTGTCCTTGATGCAATGCTCCCATTGTAGGAACAAATCCAATGGATTTATTTTGTTTGATTAATGGGCTTAAAAAAGCGCTTAAATCGGACTTTTTGTTAAAAATGAGCATTTTCTACTTTGTTATTTCAGGTGCAAACTTACTATTTTAGTGGATAAATCCATAAAATTTTGTAATTTTGCAAGGTTTTTTAAAACATTAATTAACTAGAATACATTATGGAAGACAAGAGGATATTGTATGTATCATCTGAAGTGGTGCCTTATTTAGCTGAAAATGAAGTATCGTTACAATCGTATGAAATGCCAAAAATGATTAATGATTTAGGTGGTCAAATACGAATTTTTATGCCTAGATATGGTAATATTAACGAAAGAAGACATCAACTACACGAAGTTATTCGTTTATCAGGGATGAATTTGGTGGTAAATGATATGGATATGCCTCTAATTATTAAAGTAGCTTCAATTCCTAAAGAGCGAATTCAAGTTTATTTTATTGATAATGACGAATATTTCAAAAGAAAAGCAACTTTTTCAGACGAAGAAGGTGTTTTATATCCCGATAATGACGAAAGGGCTATTTTCTTTGCAAAAGGAGTAGTTGAAACCGTTAAGAAATTAAATTGGGTTCCGGATGTAATTCATGTTCATGGTTGGATGGCAGCTATGTTACCAGTTTATTTGAAACATTATTACAAAGATGAAGGTATTTTTGCGGAAACAAAAATTATTTCATCGGTTTACGAACAAGGTTTTGAAGGAGAATTAGATAAAGAATTTATCAATAAAGTATTATTTGATAACATTAGTAAAGATGCTGTTTCAGATTTAGAATCTCCTACTTATGATAACTTAATGAAGGTTTCAATTATGCACTCAGATGCTGTGGTTGCAGGTTCTGAAGTGTTGTCTCCAACTTTAACAAAATTTATAGAAAGTTCAAACAAACCTTTTTTACCTTTCGCCTCAAAAGACACAATTAAAGAAGTATATACTTCGTTTATTAAAAATCACGTATTATAAAAGGGTTTTCTACTATGAAAAAAAGTTTTCTAAAAATATTTTCTTTACTTGCTATCGCAATTGTATTCGTTTCTTGTGATAAAGATTTTAACACTATTGGTTCTGACGTTGTTGGAGATGATCATTTTAATCTTGAAAAAGTGGATTATGATGTTGTGTCTTACAACAAAGCAACAGGTCCTGTTCAAACGAATAATCTTTCTATTAATGCATTTGGAGTTTATGAGAATCCTGCTTTTGGTGCTACTACAGCAAGTTTTGTTACCCAATTAGGGTTAACAAGGACCTATGAAAATCCAAAAAAGATACTTGGTGAAAATTTTACAATTGAAGCAACTGATTCAGTATATCTTTACATACCTTATTTCGCAACAGATACTCAAGTTGTTGACGAAAACACAAACTTAAAAGTATATGAACTAGATTCTATCTATGGAGATAAAAACACTACGTTTGATTTAAAAATTTATGAGAATGGGTATTTTTTAAATGATTATAATCCTGGAGAAGATTTTGTTAATAGTCAAAAATTTTATTCAAATGACTTCGCTAAATTTGATTCAAATATTGGACAACAATTAAATACAAGTTCAGATATTTATCAAAACACAAATTTTAAATTTAATAGTAATGAAATTGTGTATTATAAATCTAAGTTATTAGATAACGGTACTTATGTTTTTGTGGATAGCGATGGAGAACCTTTGGCTTCTCAAAGTGATTTAAGCGTTAGAGTTATTAAAGACAGAGCGCTTCCAGGAATGTGGATTAATTTAGATAAGAACGTAATTAAACAAAGAATATTAGAAGCTTCACAAAACGGAAAGCTATTTAATAACAATATATTTAGAGAATATTTTAGAGGACTTTACTTTAAAGTTACGCAAACTTCGCCAGGAACAGGAGCTCTAGCAATGTTAGATTTTTCGAAAGGCTTTATTACAATTCAATACCATTCAGATATAACAATTACCGATTCAAATGGTGTTCCTCAAACAAATAATGCAAAAAGAACATTAAAATTAAATTTATTAGGAAATACAGTTAATTTGATAAATAATGCTAACAATTCAAGTTATAGTAGTGCATTAGCAGCTTCAGATGAAGTTAATGGTGATAGTAAGTTATTTATTAAAGGGAATGAAGGTTCAGTAGCTTTTATCGATATGTTCAAAAATCCTTCAGAGTTGGAAGATTTAAGAGCAGATGTTAAAGCGGGTAACTGGTTAATTAATGAAGCTTATTTGAATTTTTATATCGATAGAACGGCAATGTCTAGTGCAAGTATTTATGAGCCTCATAGAATTTATCTTTTTGATGCAACAAATAATAAACCTATTATTGATTATCTTGTAGATCCTTCGCAAAGTCAAAATTCAAAATTCGATAAATTTTCTAAATATGGTGGAATTATCGAAAGAGAAGATGTAGATGATGGAAGAGGAATAAAATACAGAATTAAGGTTTCGACTTTAATTAAAAATATTCTAAAGAGTGATAATGAAGATAATAATAAGAATGTTAGATTAGGATTAAGTGTAACGGAAAATATTAGACTTAATACTAATGGAGTTCTTAAAAATCCTATTACAATTGGGGCTTCAGACGAAGTAAAATTATTGCCAATTGCTTCATTTATGAGTCCTGTAGGAACAGTATTGCATGGGTCTCAAAGTACTGCAACTTACGTTGATGAAGATGGAAATGTAGTTCCTATGAAATTAAAATTAAGTATTTATTTCACTAAACCTAATAACTAATAGTATATGTGTGGAATTGTAGGTTATATTGGTCATAGAGATGCTTATCCGGTTATTATTAAAGGATTACATCGTTTAGAATATAGAGGTTACGATAGTGCTGGTATTGTATTATATGACGGAAAAGATTTAAAATTATCAAAAACCAAAGGGAAAGTTTCTGATCTTGAAGCTAAAGCGGAAAGAGAGAAAACGACTATTGGTAAAATAGGAATGGGACACACACGTTGGGCAACTCATGGAGTTCCTAATGATGTAAATTCGCATCCACATTTTTCAAATTCTGGAAAATTAGTGATTATTCATAATGGAATCATCGAAAATTATGAGCCATTAAAACAAGAATTAATCAAAAGAGGTTATACTTTTAAATCGGATACAGATACTGAGGTATTAGTAAACTTGATTGAAGAAGTTAAGAAAAAAGAAAACTGTAAACTAGGAAAAGCAGTTCAAGTTGCATTAAACCAGGTTATTGGTGCTTATGCGATTGCAGTAATTGACGTGGAAAAACCAGATGAAATTATTGTGGCTCGTTTAGGAAGTCCATTGGCAATTGGAATTGGTGAAGACGAGTTTTTCATCGCATCAGATGCTACTCCTTTTATCGAATATACTTCAAACGCTATTTATTTAGAGGATGAAGAAATGGCAATTGTGCGTTTACACAAACCATTAAAAGTTAGAAAAATCAAAGACGATTCATTGGTTGATCCTTATATTCAAGAACTTCAATTAAACTTGGAGCAAATTGAAAAAGGTGGTTACGATCATTTCATGATGAAAGAAATCTACGAACAACCAAGCGTAATCAAAGATACTTACCGAGGAAGACTTTTGGCAAACAAAGGGATTATCCAAATGTCAGGTGTTGAAGATAATTTAGAAAAATTTTTAAATGCAAAACGAATCCTTATTGTTGCATGTGGAACTTCATGGCACGCAGGATTAGTTGCGGAATATATTATCGAAGAATTTTCAAGAATTCCAGTAGAAGTAGAATATGCTTCAGAATTCCGCTATAGAAATCCAATCATTAATAAAGATGATGTTGTTATCGCAATTTCACAATCAGGTGAAACGGCAGATACTTTGGCAGCAATCAAATTAGCTAAAGAAAACGGAGCTTTTGTATTTGGAGTTTGTAATGTGGTAGGTTCGTCAATTTCTCGTGAAACGCATGCAGGTGCTTATACACATGCGGGTCCTGAAATTGGAGTAGCTTCTACAAAAGCATTTACTACGCAAATTACAATTCTTACTTTGTTAGCGCTACGTTTAGCAAAAGCAAAAGGAACAATGAGTAATTCAGATTACCAACGTTATTTGTTGGAATTAGAATTAATACCAGAAAAAGTGCAAGAAGCTTTATTAACAAATGATGTTGCTAAACAAATTGCCGAAATTTACAAAGACGCTACAAATTGTTTGTACTTAGGAAGAGGTTATAACTTCCCAGTAGCTTTAGAAGGCGCATTAAAATTAAAAGAAATTTCATATATCCACGCAGAAGGGTATCCAGCAGCAGAAATGAAGCACGGACCAATTGCTTTGATTGACGAATCTATGCCGGTAATTGTAATTGCTCCAAATAAAGGGCATTACGATAAAGTGGTAAGTAATATTCAAGAAATAAAATCAAGAAGCGGAAAAATTATTGCTGTAGTTACTAAAGGAGATACACAAGTAAAAGCTTTAGCAGACCACGTAATTGAAATTCCAGAAACCAACGAACCGTTTACACCATTGTTGACTACAATTCCTTTACAATTACTATCGTATCATATTGCAGTTCTTAGAGGTTGTAATGTCGATCAGCCTAGGAATTTAGCAAAATCCGTTACTGTAGAATAACATTTTAAAAGCGAAATTGGAAGATTTCGCTTTTTTATTGCAAAAAATTCAAAAAATAAATTGCAAAATTGTTTTAGAAAAAACTATCTTTGCACTCGGAAAAATACATCATTTTTCTAACATTAATTAGCTATTAAATAAATACATAAGCAATGTCTAGAATCACAGGAAAAGTTGCACAAATTATCGGGCCAGTTGTTGATGTCGTTTTCAACGATTCAAATAACGAATTACCTAAAATTTACGATTCATTAGAAATCACTAAAAAAGATGGTACTTTATTAGTACTTGAAGTTCAATCTCACATTGGTGAAAACACTGTTCGTACCATTTCTATGGACTCTACAGATGGTTTGTCAAGAGGAGCGGAAGTAGTTGCTACTGGTGCTGCAATTCAAATGCCAATTGGAGCAGACGTTTTTGGTCGTTTATTTAATGTAATTGGTGATGCAATCGACGGTTTAGGAGATTTACCTAAATCAGGTGCAAATGGTTTACCAATCCACAGACCAGCTCCAAAATTTGAAGACTTATCAACTTCTTCTGAAGTTTTATTTACAGGTATTAAAGTAATCGACCTTATTGAGCCTTACGCAAAAGGAGGTAAAATTGGATTATTTGGTGGTGCTGGAGTAGGTAAAACAGTATTGATTCAGGAGTTGATTAACAATATTGCAAAAGGTCACGGTGGACTTTCTGTATTCGCAGGAGTAGGGGAAAGAACACGTGAAGGAAATGACTTACTTCGTGAGATGTTAGAGTCAGGAATTATTAAATACGGTGAAGAATTCATGCACTCTATGGAAAATGGAGGATGGGATTTATCTAAAGTAGATATGCCAGGAATGAGAGAGTCTAAAGCTACTTTCGTTTTCGGACAAATGAATGAGCCACCTGGAGCTCGTGCTCGTGTAGCACTTTCAGGATTATCTATCGCTGAATATTTCCGTGATGGAGCTGGATCTGACCAAGGTAAAGACGTATTATTCTTCGTTGATAATATCTTCCGTTTTACACAAGCAGGTTCTGAAGTATCGGCTTTATTAGGTCGTATGCCATCTGCGGTAGGTTACCAACCTACATTAGCAACTGAAATGGGTGCGATGCAAGAGCGTATTACTTCAACTAAAAAAGGATCTATTACATCTGTACAAGCGGTTTACGTTCCTGCGGATGACTTAACTGACCCTGCACCAGCAACAACGTTTGCTCACTTAGATGCAACAACTGTATTGTCTCGTAAAATTGCTGAGTTAGGTATTTATCCAGCGGTAGATCCATTAGATTCTACTTCTCGTATCTTAACTCCAGAAATCTTAGGAAACGAGCATTATGACTGTGCTCAAAGAGTAAAAGAGATTCTTCAAAAATACAAACAATTACAAGATATCATCGCCATCTTAGGTATGGAAGAGTTATCTGAAGAAGATAAATTAGCAGTATCTCGTGCACGTCGTGTACAACGTTTCTTATCTCAACCTTTCCACGTAGCGGAGCAATTTACAGGTATTCCTGGAGTATTGGTTGATATTAAAGAAACTATCAAAGGATTTAACATGATTATGGATGGTGAATTAGACCACTTACCAGAAGCAGCGTTCAACCTTAAAGGTACTATCGAAGAAGCTATCGAAGCTGGACAAAAAATGTTAGCAGAAGCATAGTCAATGTACAATTAACAATTGATAGTTGACAATTAATTATCCATTGTCAATTATTAATTATCAATTATAAAAGTATGATTTTAGAAATAGTATCACCAGAAGCTACATTGTTTAAAGGAGAAGTTACTTCAGTAGCAGTTCCTGGAATCAACGGTGAGTTTCAAATGCTAAATAATCACGCGCCTATTGTTTCATTGTTAGCAAAAGGAAACGTGAAAATCAATGCTCAAAACATTAAAATTGATAAAGAATTCGTTTCTAAATTCAATAAAGTAAATGAGCAAACGTATTGGTTACCTATTAATTCAGGTACCATCGAAATGAATGAAAATAAGATTATTGTTTTAGCTGACTAAGACAATAAGTTTATAGTAAAAAGTCCTGCAATTTGCGGGACTTTTTTATAAAATAAGAATTTGTTTTAAGCGAATATGCAATGGTTTCAATCCTTAAACACCTTTAATGACAAGCGATTTAGAAAAATATGTTGTTGAAGCTAATAAAAGTAAAATAAAAATAACCAAAAATATCAAAACCCAAATTCGAAAGAGTTTGGGTTTTGTGATTAATCTTTATTTCATTGAAGTGAAAATTTGACGACTCAAAACAACAAAATGTAATTTTAAAATAGAGAAACTCAATAAAAACTGGAAAAT